>JBAUOM010000818.1:0-2013 GCA_049579765.1 Xanthobacteraceae bacterium | reverse complement strand
GATCCAGATCGCGCATGCGGTCGCCGGGGCGGTCCCGCAGGTGGCCTCGCCGATGCGGTTCAAGAATGCGCCGCTCGCACACGAGCGGCCGCCGCCGCTTCTGGGCGAGCACAGCGAGGAGATCCTGCGCGAGCTCGGCTGGCCGGACGCGACGTAGCCCGCATGGAGCGCAGCGGAATGCGGGGCCGGCCTCGCCGCGCGACACCAATCCCGGATTTCGCTTTCGCTTCATCCGGGCTACAGACTGCGCCACATCCGGACCACCGAAGGAAACGACAGTCGGAGACAAAGTCTTGGGAGAAATCAGTTGCCGCGCATTCCGCTATTTCCCAGCGAGGACATGACGCCGGAGCAGCGCCGCGTCCATGACGCGGTCGTCGCCGGGCCGCGCGGCGAGCTGCGCGGGCCGCTGCGGGCGGTGCTGCACCGTGCGGAGCTCGCCGACAAATGGCAGCAGCTCGGCGAGCTGCTGCGCTTTCGCACCTCGCTGCCGCCAGATCTGAAAGAGCTCGCGATCCTCATCACCGGACGGCATTGCCACGCCCAGCTGGAATGGCACATCCACGAGCAGATGGCGCTCAAGGCCGGCCTGCCCGCGACGGTGATCGCGGACGTGCATGCCGGCCGCCGGCCGAGCGGGCTCGATGCCGACGGCCTCGCCGTGTTCGACTACGCGGACGAGCTCAATCGCCGCAAGACCGTGGGCGAGCGAACGTACCGGCGCGTGCTTGCGCGCTGGCACGCCGTCGGCGTGGTCGAGCTCACCGCGCTCGTCGGCTATTACACCATGGTGGCGATGACGCTGAACTGCCACGACATCCCGCTGCCGGACGGCGTGCCGCCGCCGCTGCCGCCGGCGCCGGAGTGAGCGCGAATTGGCGCCGACGATGATGACGCAAGCCACAGCCGCGGCCGACGAACGCAGGCGCGAGCTCGTGCCCACGGCCGACGGCCGGATCGACGTGATCGTCGAAGGGGCCGGACCGCTGATCGTGCTGCTGCCGTCGCGCGGCCGCGATTCCGAGGACTACGGCGAGGTCGCGCGGGGCCTCGCGCAGGCCGGCTTCCGGGTGCTGCGCCCGCAGCCGCGCGGCATCGGGCAGTCGAGCGGACCGCTGCAGGGTCTCACGCTGCACGATCTCGCCCGCGACGTCGCCGCGGTGATCGCCCACTACGGCGCACCGGCGGTGATCGTCGGGCACGCCTACGGCAACTGGGTCGCGCGCATGATGGCGGTCGATCATCCCGCGCTGGTGCGCGGCGTGGTGATCGCCGCGGCCGCCGCGAAAAACTATCCCCCCGAGCTCAGCGCGGCCGTCACCAGGAGCGGCGACCTGTCGCTGTCGAACGAGGAACGGTTGCGATATCTGCGCGGCACGTTCTTCGCCCCCGGCAACGACCCCTCGATCTGGCTCGACGGCTGGCATCCGCAGGCGAGCGAAAGCCAGCGCCTCGCCGGACTTGCGACCCGGCAAGAGGAATGGTGGGCGGCGGGCAAGGTGCCGCTCCTCGACCTGCAGGCCGACAGCGATCCATTTCATCCGATCGAGCGGATCAACGAGCTCAAGGACGAGCTCGGCGACCGCGTCAGCGTCGCGGTGATCCGCAACGCCAGCCATGCGCTGCTGCCGGAGCAGCCCGCCGCCGTGGTCGAGGCGATCGTGGCATGGGTGCGCGGGTTGTAGCGAGCCGAGCGGACCGGCACAGCCGGCACCATCGCTCGGCTTGGCGCCGCAAACAAACAAGGCTCGGCCGCGATCGCTGGTGTTGCGCCATCGCCTGAATTTCGCCGCGCGCCAACCGGCCACGACACGATCGCCGTCGGGTCACTGCCAAATGATATCGACTATTCGCCGGTCCCGCGGATTGACGAGCAGCAGCTGCCTCTTCAGCATCACATAGTCGAACGCCTTGGCATCCGGTACCCGGCGTGTCGCATCCGCAGGTATCTTTCGGAGCGGCACCGAGACAGGGACGCGTTGGCCGATTTCGGCCACGAATCCGGCGGGCATC
>JBAUOM010000817.1:0-1747 GCA_049579765.1 Xanthobacteraceae bacterium | reverse complement strand
TGCGAGGCCCGCGGCTTTCAAACGCCCAGATAGGCGCTGCGGACATTCGGATCGTTCAGCAATTCCCGTCCCGGACCGGTCATGACGATGCGGCCGGTTTCGATCACGTAGCCGCGATCGGCAATGGCGAGGGCGGCGTTGGCGTTCTGCTCGACCAGCAGCGCGGTGAGCCCGCGCGTCTTCAGCGAACGAATGATCGCGAAAATGTGCTCGACCAGCACCGGCGCGAGCCCCATCGACGGCTCGTCCAGCAGGATGAGTTTCGGCCGCGCCATCAGCGCGCGGCCGATGGCGAGCATCTGCTGCTGTCCGCCGGAGAGCGCGCCCGCCATCGTGCGGCGCTTCTCGGCCAGATCCGGAAACGAGGAATAGACATCGGCGAGATCGGCAGCGATCGCGTGGTCGCCGCGGGTATAGGCGCCGAGGCGAAGGTTGTCCTCGACCGAGAGCGGCGCGAACACCTGCCGGCCCTCGGGCACTTGAACGATGCCGCGCGCCACACGCCGATGCGCCGGCATGCCATCGATGCGCTCGCCGGCAAATCGGATGCTGCCGCCCGCAACCGGGTGCACGCCGGAGATCGCGCGCAGGAGCGTGGTCTTGCCCGCCCCGTTCGAGCCGACGAGGGCGACGATCTCGCCGGCGTTCACGGCGAGCGAGATGCCGTGCAGCACCTCGATGCGCCCATAGCGGCTGGCCAGATTTTCAACCGCGAGCATGGGCTCACCGTCGCGCGTCAGTCGGCCGCCAGCCGCTCGATCACCTCCGGCGGCAGCGGGGCGGCGCGCATGGTGCCCTTGGTCGGATCGCCCCGCACCCATACCCGGGTCTCGAAGCCTTCGACCGCGAGCTCACCGTTCTTCACCAGGCGGTGGTGCACGTCGAAGCTCGAGCGGCGGATGTCCGTGACCGCGGTCTCGATCGTGACGTCGTCGCCGAACCGGGTCGCAACGATGAAGCGGGAATGCGTCCTGACCAAGGGATGCCCGGAGAAATCGTAGGCCTTGAGATAATCGTGCTTGGTCATGCCGAGCGCGCGCTCGATCAGTGCCGAGGTGCTGGCATCGAAGAACGCGAAATAGCGGGGGTAATAGATGATGCCGGCGGGGTCGCAATCGCCCCATTCGATCCGCACGGTGCGTCTGTTGACGAGCATGTGCCTGCGCCCCCCGCGGCCGCTCAGCGCGGCGCCATGCGCAGCGCGCCGTCGAGGCGGATCACCTCGCCGTTGATGTAGGTGTTCTCGATGATGTGGCGCGCCAGGGAAGCGAACTGGTCCGGGCGGCCGAGCAGCTTGGGAAACGGCACGGCGGCGGCGAGGCTCGCGCGCGCCTCCTCCGGCAAAGCCATGAGCATGGGCGTGTGGAAAATGCCGGGCGCGATGGCGTTGACGCGGATGCCGAACTGCGCGAACTCGCGCGCCGCCGGCAGCGTCAGCGCGGCCACGCCGCCCTTGGAGGCGGAATAGGCGGCCTGCCCGATCTGTCCCTCGAAGGCGGCGACCGAGGCCGTCAGCATGATCACGCCACGCTCGCCGTCGGCGAGCGGGCTAAGGCTCTGCATGTCGGCGGCGACGAGCCGCATCATGTTGAAGGTGCCGATCAGGTTGATGTGGATCACGCGCTCGAAGTCGGCGAGCGGCATCGGCCCGTCGCGGCCGACGATGCGCTTGGCCGGACCGATGCCGGCGCAATTGACCAGAATGCGCGCCGGGCCATGGTCGGCGGCGGCTTTCTTCACCGCGGCT
>JBAUOM010000816.1:0-2666 GCA_049579765.1 Xanthobacteraceae bacterium | reverse complement strand
AAACCGACGCGGAAGCCAAGCTCTGGCGGCATCTTCGCAGCCGACAGCTCGCGGGTTGCAAGTTCGTTCGGCAGGAGCCAATCGGTCCATATATCTGCGATTTCGTTTGTCGGGAGCGGCGCCTCGTCGTCGAGGTCGATGGCAGCCAGCACGCAGATTCGCCCGCTGACAGAACCCGTGACGCGTGGCTTGCTTCCCGCCGCTATCGGGTCCTTCGCTTCTGGAACAACGAGGTGTTGACGAACATCGAGGGGGGTGCTGACGGTCATTCACGCGGCGGTCGGCCGATAGTCCCCCTCACCCGGCTCTCCCGCCTTCGCTTCGCTGCGGCGGGCTCGCCACCCTCTCCCCGCAAGCGGGGCGAGGGTGCACCGCGCCCGCCGCAAGACACGGGCCGCAAGTGTCTTATCAGTGTGGTGCTACGCGTCGTCGTCGTCCCGGGTCGATCACTTCGAAAATGATGAGCGGCCGCAGGCCGCGGCGTCACTTCGAGATGATCAGCGGGGCGAAGCGCGGATAGGCGCAGCTCGAGCGCGTCCGCACCGCCGGCAGCGCATACGGATTGACGTAGGGCGACCACAGGCAGGCGAAGGCGATGAAGTCGCCGTACTGGCGGTGCACGCTGGTGATGCGGTGGTACTTGTCCCAGCGCGCGCAATAGGCGGCGGCCACCTGCTGCGCGATCGCCTCGTTCTCGCACGACCACGGGATGATCCCGCCGGTATCGTTGGCGTGGTAGATCTGCGCCTGGGCGGCTGTGCCCAGCATGAGAACGCCGATCAGCGAAAGCAACGCCGCGCGCAGCATTGGCGCCTCCCCATCTTGCCCGAAGAAAGCTTAGACGCCGCTTCCGCGCCTGCAAAGCCGCGGCGACGATGAAACCCGCACCGTGGCCCGAACGCCACAGTCGGGCACTTCTTGGCGTCGGAGACGGCGGACATCTTGATTCCGCCGGGGTCGGCCGCCACCGTGATCGTCGATGATCGGAGGGGGAGCCCGAACATGACCCGCCGTGCCTTCTCGCTCGCGTGCGCGCTCGCCGCGGCGCTCGCCGCGTTGCCGGCGGGTACGGCCGGCGCCGCCAACTGGCTGGAGATGAACTTCTACCTGTCCGGCCCGGAATACGAAGGCAAGCTGCCGCCCTGCGACTACCCGGACGCGCTGGTCAAGATCGCCTCGCGTTTCAATCAGCGGGAAAACATGTACTGGGCCACCGATCTGCGTATCCTCACGTTCGAGAAGATCCGCGAGACCGCGTTCCGGCCGTGGGCCGCCAACACCATTCCGCGCCGCTTCTGCAGCGGTGTCGTCGAGGTCTCGGACGGGCGCCGGCACGTCATCCACTATTCCATCGCCGAGGACAGCGGCATGATCGGCGCGAGCTGGGGCATCGACTGGTGCATCATCGGGCTCGACCGCAACTGGGCCTACAACCCGGCCTGCAAGATGGCCCGGCCGTAAGTCTCGCGGCGCGCGTACGCCGGCGCGAACTCTTCCTGTTTCCATTTTGTTCTTGAAATGTTCGGGCTGCGCTGCTACGCTGCGCCCTCGTCACCGGCTGTCGGGGTTTTCCATGGCTCGGAACGTCGCTCGCGTCGCAGTCGCCGCCGTCGTCGCAGGATTGATCGCCGGCGCCGCTAGTAACGCCGTCGCTCAGGACCGGCGCCAGAACGAGCCGGGGCAATTCGATTTCTACGTGCTGGCGCTGTCGTGGTCGCCGTCGTTCTGCGAGGCGTCCGGCGAGCGCGGGACGCCGCCGCAGCAGCAATGCGCGGCACGGCCCTATTCGTTCGTGGTGCACGGGCTGTGGCCGCAATACGAGAAGGGATTTCCCGAATTCTGCCAGCAGCCGGCGCCGCGGCTCCAGCGCTCGATCGTGTCCTCCATGCTCGACCTGATGCCGGCGCCGCGGCTGATCTTCAATCAGTGGGACAAGCACGGCACCTGCTCGGGGCTCACCGCCAGCGCCTATTTCGAAACCGTTCGCAAGGCACGCGCGCTGGTGAAGATCCCCGACGCCTATATCGAGCCGAGCGAGCAGCTCACGGTGTCGCCGGAGGAGGTCGAGCAGGCGTTCGTGAACGCCAATGCCGGGCTCCCCCGCGACGGCGTCGCGGTCACCTGCGACAGCCGGCGGCTCGGCGAGGTGCGCATCTGCCTGGACAAGGACTTTCGCTTCCGTTCCTGCCCCGAGACCGATGTGCGCGCCTGCCGCCGCGAGCAGGTGGTGATGCCGCCGGTGCGCGGCGGCAGCGCCGCGCTCGCGCGCTAGGGCTTGGTCCTAGCACATCTTGCGGACATGCGCCGGCGTAGGAGCGCCGATTTGCCGGCGCGAACGGCGCGCATGAACTAGATTGCGCGCATGAACTATCGCCACGCCTTTCACGCCGGCAGCTTCGCCGACGTGATCAAGCATGCCGTGCTCGTCCGCATCCTTGTCCATCTGCGGGCCAAGCCCGCCGCCTTCCGCGTCATCGACACCCATGCCGGTGCCGGCTGCTACGACCTCGCCGGCACGGAGGCGGGACGCAGCGGGGAATGGCGCGACGGCATCGGCCGGCTCGCCGGCGCGCCAATCGCGGAAAGGGCGCGCGTGTTGCTCGCGCCCTATCTCGACGCGGTCGCCGCCTGCAATGACGCCGGCCGCCTCGCCACCTATCCCGGTT
>JBAUOM010000815.1:0-2964 GCA_049579765.1 Xanthobacteraceae bacterium | reverse complement strand
TCTCGCACTGGGTACCGCCGACGCATCCGCTGCAGAAGGCGATGCAGGAGTGGGGCGCCTCGGTCGAGAAGGCGTCGAACGGCACCATCAAGTCCAAGATCTTCCCCTCGCAGCAGCTCGGCAAGGCGTTCGACCATTATGACATGGCGCGCGACGGCATCGCCGATGTCACCTATGTCAACCCGGGCTATCAGCCCGGCCGCTTCCCGATCATCTCCGCCGGTGAGCTGCCGTTCCTGGTCGGCGACGCCAAGGGCGGCATCCGGGCGATCGACGCCTGGTACCGCAAATACGCACCGACCGAGATGAAGGACGTGAAGTACTGCTTCTCCTTCATCCTCGATCCGCTCACATGGCATTCGAGCAAGAAGAAGATCGTGGTGCCGGGCGACATCAAGGGAATGAAGGTGCGCCCGTCGCAGGCAACCGTCGCCGCCTGGGTGACGCTGCTCGGCGGCACCAACGTACAGGCGAGCGCGACCGAGGTCCGCGACGTGATGGAGAAAGGCGTGGCCGAGGCGGTCACCTTCCCCTGGGGCTCGGTGCCGCTGCTCGGCGTCGACAAGGTGACGAAGTATCACATGGACGCGCCGCTCCACACCGTGACGTTCCAGTGGCTGATGAGCCCGGCGACCTACGCCGCGATGTCGCCGGCACAGAAGAAGGTGATCGACGACCACTGCACCACCGAGTGGGCCGGAAGATTCGCCGATCCATGGGCGGACTTCGAGCACGCCGGCCTGGCGAAGGTGAAAGCCGAGCCGGGGCACGAGGTCTACACCATCACCGACGCCCAGCTCAGCGAGTGGAAGAGATCGGCCGAGCCGCTGCACAGGCAATGGACCGACAACGTGCGCAAGGCCGGCGGCGATCCGGATACCATCATGAAGGAACTCAATCAGTCGCTCGCGCAATACAAGGCGGCCTACTGACGCGATCGCCGCAGCGCGGGCTCTTCGACAAGCCGGTAGTTCGCGACCGGGCGGGCGGCGGCGGGATTTCCGCCGCCGCCACGGCGGCGCCGGCTTCGGCGGCATGGGCGATGGGGGACATGGCGTGACGACCAGATTCATGGATCGCTTCATCGATTCCATCGAGTTCCTGGCCGCGCTCTTCGTCGGCATTGTCGCCGCCGACGTGTTCGTTTCCGTCCTGCTGCGGTATTTCTTCAGCGTCTCGATCCCCGACAGCTACGACTTCGGCCGCCTGCTGCTGGGCGTGCTGATCTTCTGGGGCATCGGCGCGACCTCCTATCGCGGCACCCACATCACCGTCGATCTGCTCTATGCCAATGTCAGCCCGAGGGCGCAGCGCGCGATCGACGTGTTCGCTACCCTCGTCCTGCTGTTCGTCGTCACCGTGCAGACCTGGACGCTCTACGACAAGGTCGCGAGCACGCGCGCCGACCATGTGCTCACCTTCGATCTTCGGCTCCCGACCTGGCCGTTCTTCCTGCTGGCCTGGCTCGGCGACGTGTCGGCGGTCATCCTGATTGCGCTGCGCACCTATCGCCTGATCTTTCATCCGGAATTGCTGAGCCGGCAGCTCGCCAAGCCGGTCGAATGAGATCATCACGATGAGTTCCGACGCCATTGCCGTACTGGGTTTCGTCGTTCTGTTCGTGTTGATGCTGCTGCGCGTGCCGGTCGGCATGGCGATGGGATTGGTGGGGGTGAGCGGCTTTGCCTACATCGTCGGCGGTGCGGCGGCGCTCAAGAACGTCGGCCACACCACGATGCGCACGGTGACCGACTATAATTTCGCCGTCGTGCCGCTGTTCCTGCTGATGGGAGCCTTCGCCACCACCTCCGGAATGAGCCGGGAGCTGTTTCGCGCGGCGAATTCCTTCGTCGGCCACCTCAGGGGCGGGCTCGGCATCGCCACCATTGCCGCCTGCGGCGGGTTCGCGGCGATCTGCGGCTCGTCGGTGGCGACCGCCGCGACGTTCTCGAAGGTCGCCTACCCGGAAATGCGCGCCTACGGCTATCCGCAGTCCTTCGCCACCGGCGTGATCGCGGCCGGCGGCACGCTCGGCATCATGATCCCGCCGTCGACGGTGCTGGCGGTCTACGGCCTGATCACCGAGCAGGACGTGGGCAAGCTGTTCATCGCCGGGGTTTTGCCCGGCATCCTCGCGGTCGCCATGTACATGGTCACCATCGCGGCCATCGGCACGGCGCGGCCGGGCTTCCTGCCGGCCGGGCCTCGCAGTCTCTGGAAGGACCGCGTCGCGGCGCTGCGCGACGTGTGGGCGACGCTGCTGCTGTTCGCTTTCGTCATCGGCGGCATCTACGGCGGCGTGTTCACCGCCACCGAAGCGGCGGGCGCCGGCGCCGGCGGTGCCTTCGTCATCGGCGTCGTGCGCGGACGGTTGTCGGGGGCGGATATCTATCGCTCGCTGCTGGAGACCACGCGCATCACCGCCGCGGTATTCACGGTGCTGATCGGCGCCATCCTGTTCGGCTATTTCCTGACCGTGACGCAGACGCCGCAGAAGGTGACCGAGTTCCTCACCTCGCTCGGGCTCGGCCGCTACGGCGTGCTCGCGCTGATCATGATCATGTATCTCGTGCTCGGATGCCTGATGGATGCGCTCGCCATGATCATCCTCACGGTTCCGATCATCTTCCCCGTGATCAAGCAGCTCGGTTTCGACCCGATCTGGTTCGGGGTCATCGTGGTCATGACGGTGGAGCTCGGTCTCATCCATCCACCGGTCGGCATGAATATCTTCGTGATCAAGAGCGTGGTCGAGGACGTGAAGATTTCCACCATCTTCTACGGCGTGCTGCCGTTCATCCTCACCGATATCGTTCGTCTCGTGATTCTGATCGCATTTCCGATCATCGCGCTCTACCTGCCCTCCAAGATGTGACTTGGAATCCATGTCACGACTCGAACCTGGTTGTTGTGTGTCGTCCCCGCGCAAGCGGGGACCCATATTCCAGAGGCGGTGGTTATGGG
>JBAUOM010000814.1:0-2628 GCA_049579765.1 Xanthobacteraceae bacterium | reverse complement strand
GAGGGGCACCGTTGCCGGGACTGAACCGACGCTCTCGAATATGCCGATCTTGACTGGACCCGAGATCGGTGGCCGCCTCATCCTTCGAGACGCTCGCTTCGCTCGCTCCCCAGGATGAGGGCGGAACACATAGCTCGCCCTGCCACTCGACTCTCGGTGCGGTAGGACGAGTCCGGAGAACATGAAACGGATCACGCCCATGCACGCCGCCGACATCAAGACACTGCTCGACCCGCGCATATCGCGCCCGCGCGCGAAGGAACTGCTGATCGAGCTCGTCAAGGTGCCGAGCCCGCAGACCGAGCTGCTCGAGGACGAGCCGCAGCTCAAGGCGTTCATCAAGACCGCGATCGAGCCGCGGCTGCGCGCCATGGGCTTCGCCGACATCCGCTACGACGCCATGGGCAACCTGATCGCCACATATGGTGCGGGGACGAGCGGCAAGTCGCTGATGTTCATCGGCAACGCCATGAACCAGCCGGCCTAGACCATGCCCAATCCCTACAGCGGCGACGTGGTCGACGGCGCCGAATACGGCCTGCCCGGCGAGTGCGTGATGGGGAAGGGGGCGAGCGAGCAGAAGGCCAACCTCGCCGCCATGCTGCACGCCATGGAGACCGTGATCGCGAGCAAGCTGGCGATCGCCGGCAAGCTGGTCTTCACCTGCTGCCTGTCGGGAGAAACCGGCAAGCACGACGCCATCCGCAGCGTGGTCGAGGGCGCCGGCGTGCGCGCGGACATGGCGGTGCTGGGTGGGACCGGCCTCAAGGTGACGCTCGGCAACCGCGGCCGCATCGACGTGTTCGTGACGTTGAAGGGCGCGCCGTGCCACTCGTCGCGGCCGTGGGACGGGATCAACGCCGTCACCGGCGCGACCGAGGCCATCCGTCTGTTGCTGGGCAAGGTCACGCTCGAAGGAAGCCACCCGCAGCTCGGCAAACCGACGCTGACGGTCAACCATATCCGCAGCTTTCCGGACTCGACCCACACCGTGCAGGACCGCTGCGAGGTCACGCTCGACCGCCGGCTCCTCCCGGGCGAGGACCCGAACGCCGCGTTCACCGAGATCGAGCGCATCGCGAAGGAGGTCGAGCAGATGGAAGACCCCGTCAGCGGCAAGCGCTACGGCGTCGACGTGCGGCTCGGCCCGTTCATGTATCCTTCGCTGGTGACGCCGGAGACACCCGTGGTCGCGGCGATCCTGCGCGCGAGCGAGGTGATGCTCGGCAAGCCGGTCGACACCTACTACTCGCCCGCCGCCTTCGACCAGGGCTACCTCAACCACGTCGGCATCCCGACCGCGAATTTCGGCGCCGGCGAGCACCAGTACGCCCACACCGATCACGACATGGCCTCGGTCGAGCGCACGGCGGATTCGGCGCGGGTTTACGCCTTCATGATGCTGGATTATCTGACGTGAGGCGCCGGGTACGGAAGCGATGCGTCAGTTCGAAGTGGGTGGCCGAGGCGACGGCTTGTTCTCGCCTTCCAGCTCGGCGGCTTCCTTCGCCAGCCGGAGCGCTCTCAGGCGCGCGGTCTTGGCGCGCACGGCCGCGCGCGCGGCCTCGTACTCCGCCATCGCCTTCATGCCTTCTCGCGCTTTTTGTTCCTTCTTGAAGTTTGCCTCTGCCCGCTCTTGGGCCGCCTTTGGATTATTCGCCAATACGCTCTCCTTTTCGCAACAACATTGCCTTGGCAACAATGGTCGGACGCATCTAACCCTCTGACGAATATAGATATATGTATCCGCACAAGGCGAGACAAGGTGCCCGGGGCGCTCGGCCGCCGCGTGGGCCGCGCTTAGGCGCGGAGCCTCCGCCTTGTCATTCGAAGCGGCGCGCCAGCTGTTCCAGCGACAATCGCGAGCCGGCTTCGTTGTCCTCCGCCCGCAAACCCGGCGGCAGGTTCTCGCACGAGAAGGTGACTTCCGTGCCGCCGGCCACCTCCTCGAACGTCACCACGATCGTCATCTCGCCGAGGAAGGCCGGCTCGGTGGTCACGAAGTTGACCGCTTCGACGATCCTGCGCGCCGGCGCCAGCTCAACGAACCGCACGTCGATCATGTCCTCCCGGCCGGAGGTCTTGCCGCGGAAAACGCGCTCGTTCGGCGGGTAGAACAGCGACATCCGATATCCGCCCCCGACCCGCGCCTCGAACGCGTGAATCTTGCCGGTCATCCCTCCGGGAGGCAGCCAGGCGGCGAGTGCCGCCGGGTCCATGAAGGCGTCGTAGAGCTTCTCCGGGCGGGCCCTGATGATCCGCGATGTGCGGGTCGAGGCGCCTGCAGGCGCTTGCGTCATGTGGCGGCTCCGTCAGATCGCAAGGCGTCGGCACGCTTCCTGGTTCCGACACCCTCGTGCTTATTTGTAATCCACGATTTGCGATGTGACCGCGGCCGAATGTCGACGTCGCGGCGCGGCCGGAATGGCGGCAGCGATAATGGCGTGTGGCCGATGGCGATCCGCGGACTCGTGCTTGATTGCCGTGCAGGAGCCCTGCGATCTGCTGCGGCCCGGGCCTTTCTTCTCGGCCGCCCGAAACGGCGGCCTCGTTGCGCGCGGCGGTCCGGAAGATGGGCGGCTCGGCCAGATGCTTGGGCTGTTGGGCTAGTACGGACTAGCTCCACAC
>JBAUOM010000813.1:0-3859 GCA_049579765.1 Xanthobacteraceae bacterium | reverse complement strand
GTCTTGCCACGATGCCGCCCTGGCCCGTCAGGAAGCGGCGCGCGCGGGAGCCGCACGCCTGTCGGTCATGAGGCCGAGCCAGGCGTCGAGCATGTTGCGGATATAGACCTCGCTGGTCGAGTTCTTGCCGCGCCGGCCGCCATGCGCGTCGGGCGCGTCGCTCTGGTAGCCGCGACCGATCTGCAGCCACTCGGCGCCCTGGCTCGACATCCCCATGTCGAGGCGATTGTAGATCTCGAGATCGTCAGTGAGCACGAGCGAACCGGTGCCGTTCACGGTGTTGGCAAAGCTGATGGTGTTGCGGAACATCTGCTCCGGCGCGCCCTTGAGGCGAAAGCTGTAGGTATGCACGACCGTGCGGTTGACCGCTATCGGGTGCACGACGCGCAGCTGCTGGAATTGGCTCATCAATGAGACATTGGGATAGATGTTCGAATTCCAGCGGCGCACCTCGAGGATGCGTTGGGTTTCCGCCTTGCCCTTGTTTCTTTCCAGCGCGGCGATGTATTCGCGGAACACCGGGTCCTTGAGCGCGGCAACGAGCTTGGAATCGTCGTGATAGTCGCCGAGATAGCTGTGGCCTCCCGGATAGGTCCAGATCCCGACTTGCGACTCCCAGAAGCTGTAGGGCGCGCCGTTCTGGCGCATCTGACGGATGGCGATCTCGCCGGAGCCGTCGGTGTGCGCGTCGTCCGATTGCTGCTGCGCAGCCTCGATCGAGGACCGGTGCGTGAAGAGCGGATGCGCTGCATCGCACAGGTTCTCGAAATAGACTTTCCAGTTGCCGTCATAGGCGTGCTTGAAGACGCCGCCGGCGACCTCGATCTCTCCCTCGGGCGCGCGATCGATCATATCGTCCAGCGACGTGGTCATGTGGCCGAGCGATTCCTCGAGGCTCGGCCCGTCGCTGGCGCCGCTGGCGAACACGAAACCGCGATAGCTCGTCACCCGCGGCACCTGCAGCATGCCGATCTTCGGATCCTTCGGATCGAAGCCGTGCGGGTAGCCGTGGTTGAGCGGCACCGCCTTGAGCCGCCCGTCGAGGTGGTAGGTCCAGCCGTGATAGCAGCAGGTGAATTCCGGCGCGTTGCCCTTGTCGGTCGCGACGACCAGGGCGCCGCGGTGGGCGCACTGGTTGTGGATCACCCGCGCCGCTCCGTCGGCGTCGCGCACGAGCAGAACCGGCTTGCGTCCCATCTGCGTCGCCAGGTAGTCGCCCGGCTCCTTGATCTGGCTCTCGTGCCCGATATAGAGCAAGCCGGCACCGAAGATGCGCTCCATTTCCAATTCGAAGATGGCGGGGTCGGTGTAGAGCCGGCGATGCACGCGGCCGGGCGCAATCAATCGGGAAAGCTCGTCGTCGATGTTGACCATCTCGTCGGTCCCATGGCGCCGGGTTGCGGGAGTCTCGTCAACGCCAAGCGTCGATCCTTGATCCTGGTCCGAGAGTCGATGATACTGGACAGTATCATTTCCGGCAAGGAGCAGGGCGATGGCTTCCGCCGCGGCCGGGGTCTCCCCGACCCGCTTCGACCGCAAGCGCGCGAGTATCGTCGTCGGAGCGAAAGCGGTCTTTCTCCGGAACGGGTTCGAAGGTGCCAGCATGGACGGCATCGCCGCCGCCGCCGGCGTCTCGAAGATGACGGTCTACCGGTATTTTCACGGCAAAGAGGAGCTCTTCGCCGGGGTCATCACCGAATTGTGCGAGCGTATCATCGAGGACGACCTCGAGCTCGTGCTCGAGCGGCGGCCGGAGGAGGCGCTGCGCGGCTTCGCGCGCAGGGTGATGGCGATTCTCTTCGCGCCCGACACCATCGAGCTGCACCGCATCGTGATTTCGGAGAGCCGGCGCTTTCCCGCGCTCGGCCGCCTGTTCTACCGGAGCGGTCCGGAAGCGTGCATCGCCATGCTTGCGGGCTATTTCGAGCGCCACAAGCGCCGGGGGACGCTCAATCCGCGCAGCCCGCGGCGCTCGGCCGAGGAGTTTCTGGAGCTCTTGCGTGGATACGCCCATCTGCGCGTGCTGTTGGGCCTGCAGAAAGCCCCGTCGGCGCGCGAGGTGGAGGAGCGCATCGAAGCCGCCGTTCGACACGTCTTGGCCAGCCGGTGAGAGCGCCGGTCTTGCGGTGCCGGCGGCCTATCCTGTCCCGGTCGGCCGGTGCAGGGCCGTCTTGGTGCGTTGCCGGACCACCCACTTCGAGCGCCCGGCCACGCCGAGAGTGATGGCGCGCAGGACGGGCGGCCATGTGGTCGGCAGCCCGAGCAGGTAGGAAATGCGCTGCGCATGTTCGGTGACCGGACGCTCGTTGCGCTCCCAGGTCGCGAGCGCGGCCGGGACGTCGTCTTCGCGATCGAGATAGACCGCAAGCGACAGCGCGTTCATCATGGCGCATCCGCCGCCCTGTCCGATGTTCGGCGGCAGCGCGTGCGCGGCATCCCCAATCACCGCCACTCTCCCGGCCGACCAGCGGCTGAGCTTGATCAGGTCGAAGCGGTCGTAGCGGCCCTGGTCGTCGATGCGGTCGATCAGCGTCTCGAGATGCGGGAACCAGGCTTTCCATGCGTCCTTGCGCACCGGCGTCGCCTTGGCGACCTCGTCGCTGTCGAGCATCGTGAGCGCGATATAGATGTCGGTCTCGCTGCAGGGCGTGTAGAGCATGCGCCGGCTGCCCGACCAATATTCCACGGTCGTCGCGCCCTCGGCCGACGAGCGCTCCTCCGCCGTCTTCGCCATCAGCAGGCGCGTGCAGCCGTCGACCAGGTATTTGCGCTTCGACAACAGGCCGAGCGCGTCGCGCAGCACCGAGTTGCTGCCGTCGGCGGCGACGATCAGGTCGGCTTTAAGCCTGCGGCCGTCCGCCAGCACGAGCTCGCCGTCGGCGCTCGCGCCGGTTGCCGTCGAGCCGGTGATGATCTCGGCGCCGGCACGCGCCGCTGTCGCCGCCAGCGCGTTGATGACGGTTTGGCGAACGATGCTGAAGACGCGGCTTTCGACCCAGCGGTGTACCGAGATCACGCGGTTGCCTTCATCGCGCACCTCGCGCGTGTGGGCCAAAGGCGCACCCCGCACCGCCGCGTCGTAGGCTCCCACCGCGGAGAGCACGCGCAGCCCGTTCTCGTAGATATAGATGCCTGCACCGGTGGTGCGCAGGCGTTCCCCGCGCTCGTGCACGCGCACGCTCCAGCCCCTCTGCGCCAGCGCGCAGGCCGCGGTCAGCCCCGCAAAACCCGCACCTGCGATTTCCGCGTGTCGCTTCTTCACGGCGCTATTCTACGGTCTCGCGTCGTGAAGGGTAGCTCTCGCCGCGCGGTCGGCGCTATGATGCTGCGCGAAGGGCAATCGGCGCCCGCGAGGAGGATATCCATGGCCCGTCTGCGCCATTTTGCGGTCTGCGTGAAGGATCTCGACAAGTCGGCGGAGTTCTACGCCAAGGTTTTCGACCTCAAGCGCATCGGGCGCGAGGACCTGGAGATTGGCTCCGCGATCTACATGAGCGACGGGGTGATCAATCTCGCGCTGCTCAATTTCACGGGCAAGGCCGGAAGCAAGGCATCCGACATCGAGGCGGGCTCGACTTTTGTCGGGGCGCATCATTTCGGGTTCCAGGTCGACGATCTCGCCGAGGCCGAGAAGCGCATCGAGGCCAATGGCGGCAAGTTCTTCTTCGACCTCGGCGATGAGCGCCACGGCAATTTCGAACGCAAGTTCAAGGACCCCGACGGGGTGATCTTCGATATCTCGCAGCACGGCTGGCAGGGGACCGACGGCTACAAGAAATAGCCGGGATGTCGGCGCGCCCGCGGACATCGTCGTCGGCGCGGCGAGCGTCTCGGCGGCGTGTTGGCTGCGGGCGGCGGG
>JBAUOM010000812.1:0-4677 GCA_049579765.1 Xanthobacteraceae bacterium | reverse complement strand
CCATGAGACGCTTCAACGCCTCGTCGGGGCTGATGGCATTCGGCGCCGTCGGCGCCGCCGCCTCCTGCGCGAGGGCCGGAATCGCCAAGGCGCCGGCCCAGGCGGCAGCCGCGCCAAGCGTGAGAAGACCGCGTCGCGAGAAGCAAACCCGATGATCGTCACACATGCAGTCGTCCTTTCAGATCAAGAACCGAATCGTCAGGCCCCGTCAACGACGGATCAAAGCCCAATCTGTGGCAGCCCTGCAACGTCGAAATAGAATCGCGAGATGGATGTCCATGGCGCCTTGTTGAGCGCATCTATCTCGCGCAATTCTTGTTGAACCTATATCGCGTGGGCCGCGGGCAGTCGATGCGCGGGGACTGCGGTGGACGAGCATCGACGCGGTGCTGGCCGGCGCCGTCGTCTTGGTCACCCAAAACGCGCTGTTGCTCCGTCATCTGTGAGTTGGCGGCACGTTGCGCCTCGGCGGGCTGGCAAATAAGTCACGCTTTCCCACAAACTGACGGGACCCTGCGCTTTGCAGGCGGCTGCGCCTTGCCGCGGAGGTCGGCCGCTTTGTAAATTCGTAAATTCGTCGTGGGTTCATCGGGGAGGGGGGCGTGCGCTACTTCGCGATGGTGCTCGTAGCGTTGCTGACGGCTGGGGGGCCCGCCGTCGGCAACGAAGTTGATCCCGCGGTCATAACCATGTTCAGGGAGTGGTCGCTGGTGCCTCCGAGCCCATCCGGCGTGGTCATTTGCCACGGCTTCGGATGCGTCTTCCGCACCGAGATCGGTCTCGGGGGCGGCGACCGCGCCCAGATGGCGGCGATCATGGCGTCGGGCTCTGCCTCGGCCCAGGCCGAAAGGGCTGCAATAGGCCGGACCGAGGCGTGGTTTGAACGGCGCATTGCCCCCATAACCGGCACTGCGAAGCGCGTCGCGCGGGCGGGCCCCCTCGCCGGCGTCGGCGCGGGCAATCCCGCTCATTTCGACTGCATCGATACGACCCACAACACGAATTCGCTCCTGGTCATTCTCAGCGAGCTCAAATTGCTGCGGCACCATACCGTTGCCGCGCCTGCGTCTCGGTTTCTACTCACTGAAGGTCCGCACAACACGGCGGTGATCAAGGATCGCAAGACCAACGAGCTCTGGACGGTCGATCCCTGGACTCACAAGGGCAGTGAAGTTCCCGATATCTGGCCGCTCGCAAAGTGGAAGGCGGGCGGATGAAATCAAAACATCCGCGACCTCGCCTTACCTCCGAGACTGCGCGCCCGCGCCTGTGACCTGATTGATAACGCGATCCGCTCGCGCCACGCCGGCTCGGCGGGCGGCGGCGCGGCGATGCAAGGCGCAGGCGCCGGCGCGCGCTTCGCATACCGATCAGGGCGTGTACTCATTGGACGTGCAGTCCGGAGGTCCGCTTCCGCGGGCAAACCGGAAAACATCTGCCCATTGTGAGCCTTGCCGATTTCGACCCAACACGGAAACAAGCGTGCCTTGGCCCGCAGTCGGCCGGTTGCCCAATCGCGTTCATGCCCGCTGACTGAACCCGGCCAATTCGATATCCTCACGATCATGGGTTAGGGGCTCGAATGCCTCGACTACGAGAGGAAGGGAAAATGTCGAATCATTTTACTGGACTCAGCCTCGGTCCGCCGCTCGGCGACCAAAGACTCGACCTGTGCGATCTGTACGCGTTCCAGTCGCCCACCGACCCGTCGAGAACCGTGATCATCCTCAACGCGAATCCGACTGCTGACGCGCTCCATCCCGACGCCATTTACCGGCTCAACATCGACAACGACGGCGATCTGCTGACGGACGTCGCGCTCAGCTACGTGTTTTCGAAGCCGCAAAACGGCAGGCAGACTTTCAACGTGTTTCTGGCCAAAGGCACGGACTCGCGCTCGGTCGAAGCGATAGGGAAGAAGATAGTCGCCGATGCCGAAGTCTCATTCGGCCCCAAGCCCAACCTCGTCAAGGCGGGCGACTACACGTTCTTCGCCGGCAGTCGCAGCGACGCCTTCTTCTTCGATTTCGACGGCATCAAGAATCTGTTCGACATCAGGGGCAAGCGGAATTTCACCGAGCCTCACCTGAGCGGCAAGTCACCGTGGACCGGCGCGGACTCGAATACCGAAGCCAACGTCTTCTCGATGGCGGTCGAGCTGCCGACGAGCGAACTAGCGCCGAAGCCCGAAGTACACATCTGGGGGCGATGCAGCGTGCGGCAGGACGGCAAGCTGCTCCACGTCGACCGCGCGGGTCATCCGAGCGTCAGCAGCTTTTTCAACACCGACGACACGAAGTTGGAATACAACGCCAGCGAGCCGGTGAACGATCGCAAGCGCTGGCTCGATCAGTTCGTGCATCTGATGGGCCACACCGGAAATTACTCGCGCGAGGAAGCGATTGCCGAGATCGACAAGGAGCGAACACTGCCCGACGTGCTGAGTTTCGATCCGTCGAAGCCTGCGAAGTATCCCAACGGCCGCGTTTTCACTGACGACGTGATCGATTACCGCCTCGCGTTCCTGACCAAGGGCGAATGTCCTCCCAGCGGTTTGAAACCGCACACCGACATTCTCGAGGAGTTTCCCTACCTCGGCACCCCGCATCGGAAGAAGAGCTGACAGCGCGCGACAGGGCGGACCGCGGAAGCTTGGCGCATGTCCCGGAAAAGTGGGCACCGGTTTTCCGCCAAGGACATGCGCAAAGCCGAGGAATCTGGAGCGCATCCCGATTCGACCGAATCGGGATGCGCTCTCGACTAGTCCGACAGCAGGCGCGGGAAGCGCTCGCGCGCCTTGCTGCGACGAGGCGCTCTTGAACCGGCTCGGAGCGCAGGGCCGTGCCGCGGTTGCGCACCATGAACGCGTGATGTGAAGCGATGCGGCGGCCGGCGCTCAGGCCTGCTTCTGGTTCTTGTGGAGCGCGCCGAGCTCCGTGACCCACGGCAGCGCCGAGCGGAACCAGTTTTGCCGTCTCGGCGCGAACTGGTCGCGTTGGCGCAGGATGCCGACGCGAACCATATAGGACAGCTGCTGGCCGTCGCCCGGCGAGGTCGAATAGATCGGCGAGCCGCAGCGCGGGCAGAAGGCCTGCATGCGCGGATTGCCGCTTTCCGCGCTGGTCTTCAGGTAGGTCGCCGGCGTCCCGGAGATTCTGAACGTGGTGCCGGGAACGGGAACGTTGACGCGGAACGCGGACCCCGTACCGGCTTGACAGTCCGTGCAGTGGCAGACCGTGGTTTTCTCCGGATCCGCCTCGCCTTCGATCGTGATGTATCCGCAGTGGCATGCGCCGTCGATCTTCATGCCTTCGCTCCTGTCTCTCCGTCGGCCGCGCGTGCCTGCGAGCGAGGCGGCCCTTGGTGGCTCGGTGGCTCGATATCCGGCGAACGGATTGCTGGCTCAGCCGGCGTCCGCCAGCGCCGGCGGCGTGAACGCGCTCACCGCCGGCGCCGGCGCATCCCAGCGCTCGATCTCGACCAGCGCGGTGAGCGCGCTCGTTCCTTGCGCGAGCGGTGAGGTGCCGATGTCGAGCGTGAGCACATTGGGATTGCCGTGCCGCTCGGGCGCTCCCGCCTCCTCGGCCGGATCGAACCACGCGCCGGTCGCCATGGCGACCACTCCCGGCATCACGTCGGGGTCGATCACGGCGCCGGCGAGACAGGCGCCGCGCGTGTTGAACACGCGCACGACATCGCCGTCGCGGATGTCGCGGCGTGCCGCGTCCTGCGGGCTGACGCGGATGGGCTCGCGCCCCTGGACCTTCTGCGCACACGACACCGGCCCGGGGTCCATCTGGCTGTGCAGGCGGCTTGCGGGCTGGTGCGTCACCAGGTGCATCGGCCAGCGACGCGCGCTCGCGCTTCCGAGCCATTCCGCCGGCGGCAGCCAAGCCGGATGCGGCGGGCAATCCACATAGTCGAAGCCCGCAACGTCGTCCGAGACGATCTCGATCCGCCCCGACGGCGTCTTGAGCGGGTGGCGTTCCGGGTCGCGCCGGAATTCTTCGAACAGCACATAGTCGCGCTCGGGCGGCGGCAGCTCGATGAAGCCCTCGGCCCAGAATTGCTGGAAGCCGGGAAGCGCGATGCCCTTGGCGCTCGCGCTCGCGCGCACCTGGTCGTAGACCCATTGGCACCAGCCCATCTCGTCGCGCTCCTGGGTGAATGCGGTCTGGTAGCCGAGCCGCTGCGCCAGCGCGCGGAAGATGTCGAAGTCGTTCCTGGCGTCGCCGACCGGATCGATGGCGCGGTGCATGGCGAGAACAAACGGATCGCGCGACGAGCCGCCGACGTCGTTGCGCTCGAGCGTGGTGGTGGCTGGCAGCACGATGTCGGCGTGACGCGCGGTCGGCGTCCACCAGCTCTCATGCACGATGACAGTCTCGGGCTTCTGCCAGGCCAGTCGCAGCCGGTTGAGATCCTGGTGGTGATGGAAGGGATTGCCGCCCGCCCAATAGACGAGCCGGATGTCGGGATAGACGTAGCGGCGGCCGTTGAATTGATAGCTTTCGCCCGGATGCAGCAGCATGTCGGCGATGCGGGCGACTGGGATCATCGAGCGCGCAGGGTTGAGCGGCAGCGGCACCTCGGGGCCCGCCACGTCGCGGCGCGGCACGCCGATGCCGTTGGTCGAGCCGTGGCCGAAGGCGAAGCCGCCGCCGGGCAGCCCGATCC
>JBAUOM010000811.1:0-3369 GCA_049579765.1 Xanthobacteraceae bacterium | reverse complement strand
GGGCGGACGCGAGCTTGCCGCGATCCTGGGCGCGACTCTGGCTGCGCGCCGGCGGCGCATTCCCGTGCTGCTCGACGGTTTCGTCTGCACGGCCGCGGTCGCGCCGCTGGCGATGCTGCGCGCCGATACGCTCGGCCACGTCTTGGCGGCGCATGTGTCGGCGGAAGCGGGACATCGGCTCCTGCTCGGTGAGCTCGGTCTCGCCCCCTTGCTCGATCTCGGCATGCGCCTGGGCGAGGCCTCGGGCGCGGCGATTGCGGTATTGGTCCTGCGCGCGGCGCTTGCTTGCCACACCGGTATGGCGACCTTCGCCGAGGCGGGGGTGTCGGAGCGGCCGGCCCAGGACGGCGAGCCCGCGGCGGGGGCCGCAGGCGACCGGGGCCGGTGACGATTGGCTAACGGCTCGCCTGGGCGATGGCATGGAAAAAGCTTCCAGTGACATGGCCGCGTCGTCCGCCCGATGCTCCGAGCGGACGTCCTTGACCGTCGTGCAGGTCCGCGAAGGGCGCGTCGCTTCCCGAGCAGATCATTGCGGCATAATGGAACTCGTGGCCGCGCACGATCGTGCCCGCCGATCCGATCGGACCGTCGAAGAGAAGCCGCGCCTCGCGATAACCGAGGTGTAGCTTGCGCCGGGCGAGGCTGGTCGCATGTCCCAGCAGCCCGGTCATGGCGTGCCGGACCCGATCCGCATCTTCCAGTCCTTCGCCGAGCACCATGTAGCCGCCGCATTCGCCGTGGATCGCACGGGTTTCGGCGAAGCGCGTCAGTCCCCTTCGGAAACGACCTGCGCTCGCGAGCACGCCCGCATGCAGCTCCGGATAGCCGCCGGGCAGCCAGCAGCAGTCGCAACTTTCCGGCGGCGGCTCGTCGGCCAGGGGGGAGAAAGGCGTGACTTCGGCCCCGGCCCGTCGCCAGCCGTCGAGGATGTGCGGATAGATGAAGCTGAAGGCTGCATCCTTCGCGAGCGCGATCCTTTGGCCGGGCGGGGCGAGCGCCGTCGCCTCGCTCGCCGACGGCAGCGCAATTTGCGCGGCGCTGGCGACGACCCGATCAAGGTCGACATGGCGTTCGGCGATCGCGGCAAGGCGGTCGAGACGGGCGGCAAGGTCGCGGTGCTCGCTCGCTTGAACTAGGCCGAGATGGCGCTCCGCCAGCGCGATCGACTCCTCGCGCGGCACCGCCCCGACGACAGGAACGTTCAGTGCCGCGATGGCATCCGCGACGATCGTGTGATGGCGCTCGCTGGCGACCCGGTTCAGGATCACACCGGCAATCCGCACCGCGGGATCGTGGGACGCGAAACCACGCACCACCGCCGCCGCCGATTGCGACTGTCCCGCGACGTCGAGGACGAGCAGCACGGGCAGGCGGAACCGCGCGGCGATATCGGCGGTCGACCCGGTGCGGCCGGACTCGCCGGCGATACCGTCGAACAGGCCCATCACCCCTTCGATCACCAATATGTCGGCGCCGTCGGCAAGTTGCGCGGCGATGGCATCGAGCAGCGTGGGTGGCATGGCCCAGCTGTCGAGGTTGACGCTGGGTGCACCGGTGACGGCGGCGTGGAAGGCCGGATCGATGTAATCCGGCCCCGCCTTGGCCGCCCGCGCAATGACGCCCCGCCGCGTCAGCGCCACGAGGACGGCCAGCGTGATCGTGGTCTTGCCGACGCCGGAGCGCGGGCCGGCGACGATGAGACCTCGCGTGGTCATCCCACCGCCTCGCCGGCGGCGGTGGTTCCCTGCAGCCGCCAGCGCGCCGCGACGATCTCGCCGACGACCACGACCGCGGGCGGTTCAAATTCCTGCGCGCGCGCGTCCGCCGCAACCCGATCGAGCGTGGAGAACAGGATGCGTTCCTCCTCGGTCGTGGCGGAGGCGATGACGGCGGCGGGGGTCCGCCGGTCGATGCCCCCGCGGATCAGTGCCTGCGCGATCTTCTCGAGATTGTGCATCACCATGTAGAGGACGATCGGCTGCCCGGCGCGTGCGATGGGCGCCCAGTCGAAGGCGTCGTCCTCGGCGCCGTGGCCGGCGGCGAAAATGACCGCGCGATTGATGCCGCGCAGGGTAGCGGGAATCGATGCGGCGGCGAGCGCGCCCAGTGCCGCCGTCACTCCCGGGATGATGCGAAACGGCACTCCGGCCGCCGCCAGAGCCATCGCTTCTTCGCCGCCCCGCCCGAACAGGCACGGGTCGCCGCCCTTGAGCCGCAGCACGCGCTCCCCCGCCTGCGCGAGGTCGACGAGCCGCTGCGAGATGTCGGCCTGCGTCGGGGAGGGCTTGCCGCCGCGCTTGCCCGCGAATTCGAGCCGCGCTTGCGGCCCGGCCAGCGCCAATATGCGCCGGTCGACGAGCGCGTCGTGCACCAGGACATCCGCTTGCGCCAGCCCGGCGAGCGCGTCGAGCGTCAACAGACCGGGGTCGCCCGGGCCCGCGCCGGCGAGCCAGACGTGACCCGCGGCGAGTACGGGGGCGCCATCGCGCCGCGCCGCCAGCGCATTCCAAGCCTTCATGTCGCGTTCCTCGCTGGTGACGGCAACCGTCCGCCGCAGTCAGGCGTATCAAGGTTGCGGTGTTCGAACGAGACCGAGCCGTCGCTCATGCTGCCCCTCCGCGGAACCGGCGCCGATAATCCGGGTCATAGAGTGCACTCTCGCGGAAGTGCTCGGCCGCTAGTGCCGGTCCGATCAGGACCAGTGCCGTGCGATCGATCGGCGCAGCAGCGATTTCGGCGGCGATGGTGCCGAGCGTGCCGCGCAGAACGCATTCGTCGGGCCAACTCGCGCGCACGATCACGGCGACCGGGCAATCGGCGCCGTAGAACGGCGTGAGCTCCGCGACGATGGCATCGATTGCGTGGACTGCGAGATGAATGACCAGCGTCGCTTTGGTCGCGGCGAAGGCGGCGAGCCGCTCGCCCTCGGGCATCTGCGATGCGCGGCCCCGCATGCGCGTCAGCACGACGCTTTGCGCCACCTCCGGTACGGTAAGCTCGCGGCCGATCGCCGCCGCCGCCGCGGCGAAGGCGGGCACGCCGGGGGTGAGGGTGTAGGGGATGTCGTGCCGTGCGAGCCGGCGCATTTGCTCGGCCAAGGCGCTGTAGAAGGAGAGGTCGCCGGAATGCAGGCGGGCGACGTCACGGCCGGCGGCATGCGCCGCCACGAACTCCCCTTCGATCTGGTCGAGCGTCATAGGCGCGGTGTCGACGAGCCGCGCGTCGGGCGGGCAATAGGCGAGCAGTTCAGCAGGCACGATCGAGCCGGCATAGAGGCAGACTGGGCAGCGCGCGATGAGATCGCGGCCACGCACGGTGATGAGATCGGCCGCACCCGGACCGGCACCGATGAAATGCACGGTCATGGTA
>JBAUOM010000810.1:0-29536 GCA_049579765.1 Xanthobacteraceae bacterium | reverse complement strand
GACCACTGGCGACTCTATGGTTCCAGTGCCCTTTTGAACCCGAAGTTCGCGATCGCATTTGCCGCATAGTGTACGCGAACTTCGGGTGCGGGGCACTAGGCGCAGGTCAGACCGCAATTCCGGCACTCCTCGATCTGCGGCACCATAGCAGATCGCGGATAAGAGGCGACAGCATGGCCGCACCGCCGTCCCTCCGGCGTCGGAGAGGGAGCCTACCGCCGCTCCTTTGCCAAGGCCTTAAGCCATCGGCTCGCTTCCCGGCGCACGTTCTTGGGCGCGGTGCCGCCGTGGCTGGCGCGGCTACGCACCGAATCGTCGACCGAGAGCACTCTGCGGATGTCCTCGGTGATGCGCTTGTCGACGGCCTGCATGGTGGCGAGCGGCAGCTCGTCCAGTGGAACATTTTGTGCCGCCGCCAGCGCCACGATGCGCCCGGTGACGTGATGCGCCTCGCGGAACGGCATGTCGAGCCTGCGCACCAGCCAGTCCGCGAGATCGGTGGCCGTGGCATAGGCGTCGCCGGCGGCTTTGCGCATGCGCGCGACGTCGGGCGCCATGTCGCGCACCATGCCGGTCATGGCGGCAACCGACAGCATCAGGGCGGAAAGGGCGTCCATCGCGCCTTCCTTGTCCTCCTGCATGTCCTTCTGGTAGGCGAGCGGTAGGCCCTTCATCACGATCAGCAGCGCTTCGAGCGCGCCGATGATGCGCCCGGTTTTCGCGCGGACGAGCTCGGCGGCGTCGGGATTGCGCTTCTGCGGCATGACGGAGGAGCCGGTCGTGAAGCGATCGGACAGCGACACCAGGCCCACGAGCGGCGAGGACCAGATCACGATCTCCTCGGCGAAGCGCGACAGATGCACCGCCGTAATCCCGGCCGCCGACAGTGTCTCCAGCACGAAATCGCGGTCGGACACGGCATCGAGTGAATTCGCCATCGGCTTGTCGAAGCCGAGCGCCTTCGCCGTCATGTCGCGGTCGATCGGGAAGGCGGTACCCGCGAGCGCCGCCGCGCCGAGCGGCGATTGGTTTGCACGCTTGCGCGCGTCTGCGAACCGGCCGCGGTCGCGCGCCGCCATCTCCACATAGGCGAGGAGATGGTGGCCGAAGGTCACGGGCTGGGCGGTCTGCAGATGGGTGAAGCCCGGCATCACGGTCGCGGCGTGGTCGAGCGCCTTCTGCGCGAGCGCGCGCTGATAATCGGCGAGCGCCTCATCGACGGCATCAATGCTCGACCTGATCCACAGCCGGAAATCGGTCGCGACCTGGTCGTTGCGCGAGCGCGCGGTATGCAGCCGCCCGGCCGCCGGCCCGATCAGGTCGGCAAGCCGGCTTTCCACGTTCATGTGAATGTCCTCGAGCGCCCGCTTGAACTCGAACTTGCCGCTCTCGATCTCCGACAGGATCGTGTCCAGACCGCGAGCGATCCTGCGGGCATCGTCGGCCGCGATGATGCCTTGCTTGGCCAGCATTGCAGCATGGGCTTGGCTCGCGGCGATGTCCTGGCGGAAGAGGTGGCGGTCGAAATCGATGGAGGCGTTGATATCCTCCATGGCCGCGTCGGGGCTGCCGCTAAAGCGCCCGCCCCACATCTTGTTGCTCATGGCACGCCTGCCCAGTGTCCCGACTCCGAAGTTCGCAAACCCTCGCGGCACCCTCTGATGCGAACTTCGGAATCAAAGGGACACTAAAGCATGATCCCGAAAAGTGTGCAGCGGTTTTCGGAAAAGATCATGCTCGGACAAGAAGCTAGACCGGGATGACGATTCGCAGAAAAGTCATCCCGATCTAGCAAACTTGTGATTCTCGTGCGGTGTTCGATTTGGGGTTCCCAAGCGAGCTTGCGGCTATAATGGCAGGAACTTCAAATCCACCGCACGAGGTCTTGCCGAGAATGACCAAACCCGAGGAACCAACGCAAACCCGCGCCAGGAAGCGGCTTGCCATGGTCGTGGCCGGCGGCGTCGCCGGCGTCGCGGTCGGGCTTGCGGCGGTATACGGGATCAAGACGATGGAGCGCAATGCGCCTGCCGCCGCCTGCGGCCAGGCGGCGGAGCTCACGCGACGGCTCGCGCCGCTCGCACACGGGGAAGTGGCGGCGTTTGCCGTCGCCGATCCGTCGCGGCCCATCCCCGACCTCGCCTTCCGCGACGCGTCCGGGAACGAGCGGCACCTCGCGGATTGGCGCGGGCGTACCGTGCTGCTCAACCTGTGGGCCACCTGGTGCGTGCCGTGTCGCAAGGAGATGCCGGCGCTGGCCGCGCTCGAGAAGAAGCTCGGCGGGCCGCGCTTCGAGGTGGTCGCGGTCAATATCGACACGCGCGATCCCGACAAGCCGCGCGCCTGGCTCAAGGAGGTCGGGATCGATCGGCTCGGCTACTATGCCGACCCGACCGCCAAGGTCTTCCAGGATCTCAAGATCATGGGTCTTGCCACGGGGATGCCCACGACGCTGCTCGTCGATTCGGCGGGCTGCGAGATCGGCACGGTGGCAGGCCCGGCCGAATGGGCGAGCGACGACGCCATCAAACTCGTGACCGCGGCGCTGCAGAAATAGGGCGCCGCCCGATTGCGATAGTCGAACTCAGGGGGCGGAGCACGGGCGATGATCGCTGCGATGAGAACCGCATCCACGTCCATGAGCCTGATGGCGGGATTGCTTGCCCTGTCATCCTCGATGGCATCGGCGGAGCGAGCCACCTCACCGGGCGCGATCAAGTGCGAAGGGCCGTTCGGTCGAAATGCCAGCCATGCCGGCCTGGTCAGGGCTTTCGGAGGCAAGAACGTCGTCTACCGCGATGTCGACGGCGCGGAGGGCAAGAAGATCAAAGGCAGCGTGCTCTACCCGAACGACCCGAAGGCGAGGCTCGAATTCATCTGGCGCGACGGCAAGGCCCGGCGCCGCCCGACGATCATCAGGGCGAAGGATCGATCGGCCTGGACGGGCGCGAACGGGATTCGCATCGGCACCGCGCTCGCGGACGTCGAAAGGATGAACGACAAGCCGTTCAAGCTTTCGGGCTTCGACTGGGATTACGGCGGCAGAGTCACGGACTGGCGCGGCGGCGCGCTGGCAAAGCCGCAGCGGGGCGGCTGCTTTCTCGGCGTCGAATTCGTGCATCCGGAGGGCGCGCCGGAGGCGCATCTGACCAAGGTATCCGGCGAGGGCGAATTCCTCTCCGACAATCCGGATATACGCGCGGTCGAACCTTACGTGGCGGTGGTCACGATTTCCTATCGCAGACGTTGATACCGGCTCAACGTCGCTCGGACGGAGCGCGGCAGCGTCATCGACAAGCCCCTCAGCGCGTCGGGACCGGCTTCTCGCCGCGATAGTCGTAGAAGCCGCGCTGGGTTTTGCGCCCGAGCCAGCCGGCCTCGACGTACTTCACCAACAGTGGACAGGGACGGTACTTGGAGTCCGCCAAACCCTCGTGCAGCACCTGCATGACTGAGAGGCAGGTGTCGAGCCCGATGAAGTCGGCGAGCTCGAGCGGTCCCATCGGATGATGGGCGCCGAGCCGCATCGCAGTATCGATCCCCTCCACATTGCCGACGCCTTCATAGAGCGTATAGATCGCCTCGTTGATCATCGGCAACAGAATCCGGTTGACGATGAAGGCTGGGAAATCCTCCGCCACCGCGATCGTCTTGCCCAGCTTGGTCACGAACTGCTTGGTGGTGTCGAAGGTCGCGTCGTCGGTGGCGATGCCGCGAATGAGCTCGACCAACTCCATCAGCGGCACCGGATTCATGAAGTGAATGCCGATGAAGCGCTCCGGCCGGTCGGTCGACGACGCGAGCCGGGTTATCGAAATCGACGACGTGTTGCTGCCGACGATGGCGTCGGGCTTGAGCACCGGGCACAGGCTCGCGAAGATGCTGCGTTTGAGCTCCTCCTTCTCGGTCGCCGCTTCGATGACGAGATCGCAGTCGCCGAACGAGTCCAGCGTCTCCGCCGGCGCGATGCGATCGAGTGCGGCGTGACGCTCCTCCTCGGTGATGCGCTTGCGGCTCACCTGCCGCGCCATGTTGCCGTTGATGGTGGCGATCCCGGCCTTGATCCGGTCGGCGGAAAGGTCGTTGAGCTTGACGTCGAACCCGGCGAGCGCGCTGACATGGGCGATGCCGCTGCCCATCTGCCCTGCCCCGATCACCCCGATCTTGCGAATATGAAGCGGCATGTTGTCGGAACGGGCCTTCGGCCGCTCTTTGACCTCGATCATGTTCTTTTGCCTATTTTACGCCGATCCGGACCGCGACACCACGGTTCCGTGATCGCGGGTACCGTGACTTAACGGCCCACCTTCCCGAGTTCCGCCGCCAATTCCGGCAGCGCCTGATAGAGATCAGCGACGAGGCCGTAGTCGGCGACCTGGAATATCGGCGCCTCCTCGTCCTTGTTGATGGCCACGATGACCTTCGAATCCTTCATGCCGGCGAGATGCTGGATCGCGCCCGAAATCCCGACCGCGATGTAAAGCTCGGGCGCCACCACCTTTCCGGTCTGGCCGACCTGCCAGTCGTTGGGGGCGTAGCCGGCATCGACCGCCGCGCGCGAGGCGCCGACCGCGGCGCCCAACTTGTCGGCCACCGGCTCGATATATTTGCTGAAATTCTCCCGGCTTTGCATCGCCCGTCCGCCGGAAATGATGATTCTCGCCGAGGTGAGTTCCGGGCGTTCCGATCGCGACAGTTCCTCGCCGACGAAGTGCGAAATGTCGGGATCGGCCGCTGGCGCCGCCGCCTCGACGGCGGCGGAGCCGCCCTCTCCCGTGGCCAGGAACGTCGAGGTGCGCACCGTGATGACCTTGATCTTGTCCTTCGAGCGCACGGTCTGTACCGCATTGCCGGCATAGATCAATCGCTCGAAAGTATCCGGCGAAATCACCTTGACGATGTCGGAGATCTGCATGACGTCGAGCAGCGCCGCGACGCGGGGCATGATGTTCTTCCCCGTGGTCGTCGCCGGAGCGACGATCGCGTCGTAGCCGCCTGCGAGCGA
Organism: Xanthobacteraceae bacterium; assembly: GCA_049579765.1. Lineage (GTDB taxonomy): Bacteria > Pseudomonadota > Alphaproteobacteria > Rhizobiales > Xanthobacteraceae > VAZQ01. Next base: position 24,531 of record JBAUOM010000810.1, on the reverse strand, counting down.
CTCGATCAGGGCGGCCGTCGGCTCCGCCAGCATGTGCTCGTAGGCGGGAGCGTCGGCGAGCAGGACCTTCGCCACGCCGTCGAGCCGGGCGGCGGATTCGGCGACCGGGCGGCAGGCTTTGCCGGCGACGAGCACGTCCACCGGCTGCCCAAGCGCCTTGGCGGCGGTGAACGCCTTGTGGGTCGCGTCCTTGAGCGACTTGTTGTCGTGCTCGGCGACCAGAAGCGTGGTCATGTCAGCGCCTGTGGGCGTTTCGCGTCCATGGGCCGCATCAAATCAACCCCATCTCGTTCTTGAGCTTGTCGACGAGCTCGCCAACCGTCTTCACCTTGACGCCGGCCTTGCGGCCCGCTGGCTCGGTGGTTTTGAGCACTTCGAGCCGCGGCGCGACGTCGATCCCGTAGGCCTCCGGCGTCTTCTCGTCGATCGGCTTCTTCTTGGCCTTCATGATGTTGGGCAGGCTCGCATAGCGCGGCTCGTTGAGGCGCAAATCGGTGGTCACGATCGCCGGGCGCTTGAGCTTGACCGTCTGCAAGCCGCCGTCGACCTCGCGCGTGACCAAGAAGCTGTCGCCCTCGACCACGAGCTTCGAGGCAAAGGTACCCTGGGGCCAGCCCGTGAGCGCCGCCAGCATCTGACCGGTCTGATTGCAGTCGTCGTCGATCGCCTGCTTGCCGAGCAGGACGAGGCCGGGTTGCTCCTGCTCGACGATGGCCTTGAGCAGCTTGGCGACGGCGAGCGGCTCGAGCGCCTTGTCCGTCTTCACCAGGATGCCGCGGTCGGCACCCATGGCGAGGCCGGTGCGAATGGTTTCGCCGGCCTGCGGCGGGCCGATCGACACGCAAACGATCTCGGTCGCCTGACCCTTCTCCTTGAGCCGGAGCGCCTCCTCGACGGCTATTTCGTCGAAGGGATTCATGGACATCTTGACGTTTGCCAGTTCGACGCCGCTGCCATCGCTCTTGACGCGAATTTTGACGTTGTAGTCGACAACCCGCTTCACGGGCACCAGGATTTTCATGGAAGCTCGCTCTCGCGACGACAAGTCTCGGCGCCCCGGACGCCCGGCCATGGCGCGTAGAAGGCGCGCGTAACCGCGCTGACGGACGGCGGCAACCTAATGGCCGCTGTCTTGCAGAGTCAACGGAGGTTGTCCAGCCTCGCGGCGCGGGCGACGCGGTTGGGCCCGATCTGCACGACCGTGTCCGGCACTGGCTGCATGCACTGGAACAGCTTGACCCACGACGGCTTCATCAACGGGAACAGCAGGGCGCCGGCCAGCATGCCTCCGAAATGGCACCAATAGGCGACCTCGCTCTTCGATGATGCGCCGAGATTCCATAACTGGGCGATCACGAACAGGCCGACCACCCAATATGCGCTGATGCGCAGTGGAATGATGGTGAGGAGCACCGTGATCTTGGCGCAGGGGCGCAGCATGAGATAGGCGACGACCACGCCCGCAATGGCGCCCGAAGCGCCGATCAGCTCGATCCCGGAATGCGGATCATAGGCCACGAACACGAGCGCGCCGCCGACACCGGAGAGGAGATAGAAGACGAGAAAGCGGACGCGGCCGAGCGCGCGCTCGATGTCGTCCCCGAACACCCACAGGAACACCCTGTTGCCGATGAGATGCGCGATGTCGGCATGGAAGAACTGGTAGGTAACCAGCGTGGCCAAGGCGGGCACCCAACCTCGCGCGCCCATGTCGCCCATCAAGGCCGCGGGGGTGAGGCTGAACGTGTCGATCATGCGGTCGAGCGCGAGCTGGCCGGCGCCCGCCTCGTACAAGAAGATCACGAAATTGGCCGCGATCAGGCCCCAAGTGACGACCGGCTTCACCGGCGCGGCGAAGGGATTGTCGTCGTAGATCGGTACGACCATGCGCTGTCTCGCGCCTCAACGGTTCTGTCCGGGCTTCCACAGCACGTCGGACGCACCCCTGTCGTTGGCGTGCCGTCCGGCCACGAACAGAAAATCCGAGAGGCGGTTGACGTATTTGAGCGCGGCCGGGGTGACGCCTTCGCCCGGCCGGTCGTTGAGCTCGACCATCAGCCGCTCGGCGCGACGGCAGACGGTGCGCGCGAGGTGAAGGTAGGCCGCGGCCGGAGTGCCGCCCGGCAGGATGAAGGAACGCAATGGCGCCAGATCGGCGTTTAGCTGATCGATCTGCCGCTCCAGCCACTCCACCTGCGCGTCGGACACGGTCATGCGGGCGCCGCCAGGACCCTTTTCCGACAGGCAGAGATCAGCCTCGACGTCGAACAGGTCGTTCTGGATGCGTCCGAGCGTCGCATCGAGCTCGGGGTCGCCGCCGCCATGGACCCGCACGAGGCCGATCACGGCGTTGGCCTCGTCCAGCGTGCCGTAAGCATCGATACGCAGATCGTATTTCTTGCGTCGCTCGCCGCTGCCGAGCGAGGTCATGCCGTCGTCGCCGGTGCGGGTATAGATTCGGTTGAGAACGACCATCGCCGCTTCCTATTTGCCGATCGCCCAGATGGTCAGCATTATCACGATGAGCGCAATGAATTGCAGCAGCACGCGAAGGCGCATCAGCTTCTGCGAGCGATGCGGCGAGCCGCCGCGCGCCATGTTGGCGAGGCCCAGCAACAATACCACCGCGACGGCACCGATCGCGATCGGCACGAGGGCGTAGATCAGGACTTCGGTCATCGAGGATCTCTTAGCACCCTCGAGATGGCGAGACCATTGCTCGGGTTCCAATTCCCGGGTGCGAAATATGGCTGGTCGGGCGTTCACATCTGCGGGATTTGAAATCGCCGGTGTCGCGCATACCATGGCCGCGTCGCTCGGCCGAGTGAACGCGGATGCAATGCCGTCTTGGACGAATCCCATGCCCCGTCATCGCGATAACCGTCGGACATGACTTCGCGCGTGCTGGTGCTCGGTGCCGCCGGACGGCTCGGCTACAAGGCGGCGGAGGCGTTCCGCGCCGCGGGCTGGTCGGTCACCAGCCTGGTCCGCCCCGCCGGCTCGAAGCGCGCCCCACCTCGCACCGACATCGTCGAGGCGCACGCCCTCGACTATGACGCGGTCAGCGAAGTCGCGCGCGGCGCCGACGTCGTCCTGCACGCGCTCAATCCGTCCTATACCGACTGGTCGCGGCTGGCCTTGCCGCTCGCCTATTCCGCCATCAACGCGGCGGAAACCGCCGGCGCCACGCTGCTCTTTCCCGGCAATCTCTACAACTACGGCTCCCCGCTGCCGCCGACGATCGACGAGACCACGCCGATGCGGCCGTCCTCGCGCAAAGGTCAGCTCCGACTGGCGATGGAGGAGCGGATGGCGGAAGCCGCCGAGCGCGGCGTGCGCACGATCATCCTGCGGGCGGGGGACTTCTTCGGCGGCGGGCGCGGATCATGGCTCGACCTCGTGCTCGCCAAGGAGATCGGACGCGGGCGGCTGACCTATCCCGGGCCGCTCGACCTCGTGCATGAATGGGCCTACCTGCCCGATCTGGCGCAATCCCTGGTGCGGCTTGCGGCGGCACGCGCAACGCTGCGGCCGTTCGAGGTCTTCGGCTTTCCCGGCCACGCCGTCACCGGACGCGAGTTCGCTACCGCCATCGCCCAGGCGGCGGGCGGCGGGCTGGCGGTCAGGCACATGAGCTGGTGGCTCATCCACGCGTTGCGGCCGATTGTGCCGCTCTGTCGGGAGTTGTCCGAGATCGCGTATCTGTGGAACGAGTCGCACCGGATCGACGGGACCAAGCTCGCGGCGCTCGGCGAGGTCCCGCGCACGCCGCTTGACGTTGCCGTCGCACGCGCCCTAGAGGACCTTGGCGCATCCGTTTGAAGCCTGCTCCGCCAGCGCGGCCGCCTACAGATCGGGAGAGGAAACCTTTCGATGATCGTCGATTTCCAGCACCACTTCACGCCGCACCAGCTGATGCCGAAAGACCTCGGCCGGCGCAAGATCGTCTCTTACGACGAGCACGGCGCGCCCAGCTTCATCTTGCACTGGATGCTGTTCGACCTCGACGAGCATATCCGCATGATGGACGAGGCCGGCATCGACGTCGCCTTCCTCACCAGCGCCGCGGGCATGTGCGCCGATCTCGACAAGTCGCGGCTGTGCAACGAAAACGCCAAGAAGGCCGAACGTGACTATCCGGGCCGTTTCATCGGCGCTGCGCACGCCAATCCGCTGGGCGGCGCCGACGCCTTCCGCGAGCTCGCACGATGCAAGCATGAGCTCGGATTTCCCGGCGTCGTGATCACCTCCGAGACCAACGACCTCTACCTCGATGCGCCCGAATTCGAGCCGTTCTGGGCCGAATGCGCCAAACTCGGACTGTTCGTGTTCGTGCACCCGGCGCTCAAGCTCAATCAGACCCGGCAATTCGACGGCTACGACACGGCGCGTTCGGTCGGCCGCGAATTCTCGCTGGTGATGGCGACCATCCGGCTGGTCAATGCCGGCGTGTTCGACCGTCACCCCAACCTCACGGTCCATATGTCGCATCTGGGCGGAGGCCTTGCCGCGCTGCTCGGCCGCATCCGCTCCTACCAGGACAAGGACTTCTGGGGCACCTCGGACAACGCGCGCCACGGCATGAAACCCAAGCAGGATTTCGACTATTACCTTCGCAACAACATGGTGTTCGACACCGCCGGCTTCTGCGGGGCGATCGGCGCCGTGAAGGGCGCATTGATCGAGATTCCGTCCTCACGCATCGTCTTCGCGACCGACTATCCGCAGGAAATCCGCGAGCGCGCCGCAGTGCGCGACTTCGTCGAGGAGCTGGGCACGCTCGGACCGGACGGCGCGGCGATCCTGTCCGGCAATGTCGACAAGCTGCTGAAGCAACCGGCAAAGGCGGCGTAGCCCCGATCTCCGCCAGTGATCATCCCGCGAGATGCTTCTCGATCTCGTACACGGGATGCTTGGTCAGGTCCTTGTCGATCTCGGCGATGATCCGGGCCTTCACGTCGGCGTGGAACGCCTGCCTCAGATCCGCGAGCGTGCGCGGCGGAGCGACCACGACGAGCGCCTTCACCTTGCGCTCGCGCACAAGCCGTTCCATCGCCGCGGCGACCCGCTGAGCGAAGCGATGCTCCTCGAGGTCGTGCCAATCGGTGTCCTCGACGGCGCTCCGAAGGGTCGTGCCGCCCCGCTTGAATGCGCGACCGGGGCGGTCGCTGCCCTGCTCGTGGGTCGGCGGATTTTCGTCGAGGAAGACGCGCTCGGTCTTGAGATTGGGAAATTTCTCGTCACCGACGTTGTGCAGGAACAGCGCCTTGCGCCCGTCGCCGACGAACACGAAGGCGTCATGAGGAATGTCGAGCTTGCGCATCTGGATCTCCAGCCATCAAATGGAAAGCTACCTGCAATAACGCAAGCAGCGTTGATATCGATCAAAAACAAACGGCACTGATGCCGACGGCCTCGTCGACCATCCGGTTGCCCGTACGCGCTCTAATTTGTCGCGCTCAGGAGCCTTCTGGCAATGACTTGCGCCTGGATCTCGGCCGCGCCCTCGAAAATACTGAGAATCCTGGCATCGCAGAGGATGCGCGAGACAGGAAACTCGAGCGCGAAGCCGTTGCCGCCGTGGATTTGCACCGCGTTGTCGGCATTGACCCAGGCGGTGCGGGCGGCCAGCAGCTTGGCCATGCCCGCCTCGAGATCGCAACGCTTGCCGGAGTCCTTCTGCCGCGCGGCGAAATAGGTGAGCTGGCGGGCGATCATGATCTCGACCGCCATCATCGCGATCTTGTCGGCGACGCGGGGAAACTTGATGATCTGCTGTCCGAATTGCTGGCGCTGCTGGGCGTAGGCAAGCGCCTGCTCCATCGCCGCCTGCGCCACGCCGATCGCGCGCGCGGCGGTCTGGATGCGGGCCGATTCGAAGGTCTGCATGAGCTGCCGGAAGCCGAGCCCCTCGCTTCCGCCGAGCAGGTTCGCCGCCTTGACCTCGAAGCCGTCGAAGGCGATCTCGTACTCCTTCATGCCGCGATAGCCGAGCACCTCGATCTCGGTCCCCGACATGCCGGAGGCCGGGAACGGATCGGCATCCGTGCCGCGCGGCTTCTCTCCGAGCAGCATGGACAGCCCGCGATGGCCTGGCTCGTTCGGATCGGTGCGCACGAGCAACGTCATCAGGTCGGCGCGCACCGGATGGGTGATCCAGGTCTTGTTGCCATACACCTTGTAGACATCGCCCTCGCGCACCGCCCGTGTCTTGAGCGAGGCGAGATCGGAGCCGGTATTGGGCTCGGTGAACACCGCCGTCGGCAGCACTTCGCCCGAGGCGATCCTCGGGAGCCATTGGCGTTTCTGTTCCTCGGTGCCGCCGCCGATGATCAGCTCGGCGGCAATCTCGGAACGCGTGCCGAGCGACCCCACGCCGATATAGCCGCGTGAGAGTTCCTCGGAGACCACGCACATGGATTCCTTGCCGAGTCCGAGGCCGCCGTAATCTTCCGGGATGGTGAGGCCGAACACGCCGAGCTCCGACATTTGTGCGATGATGTCGAGCGGGATGTAGCTGTTGCTGCGATGCCATTGCTGAGCGTTCGGAGCGACTTCGCTGTCGGCGAACTTGCGCATCTCGTCGCGGATCGTGGTGAGCGTTTCCTCGAGCCCGCAGTCGCCCACCGTGGCGTCGTGATGCGCCAGCATCAGCTCGACCAGGCGAGCGCGGCGCTCGACATTGTCGGAACCGGCGAGGCCGTCGAGCGAACCCGCGAGGCGCGCGGCGACCGCGCCGGCCGCGAGCCCGAGATCGCCCGGGCGCACGATCTCCCCCTGGCTCATGGGGATGCCGCCCTGGATCTGGGCGAGGTATTCGCTGATGCCGATTTCGACGAGCGATCCCTCGATCTCGCCGAGGCCGCCACGGGCATGCATGCGCTCAGCATAAGCCGCGAGCTGGCGCACCGATTCGACGTAGGTTGCGAGCCAGGCAAGACCATGCGTCGCCCGCTGCTCGCGGTCGAGCAACCCATCCACCATTTGATTTTCGACCGTCACGCGCTGGCGCACCGCCAGCGTGGCATCGGCCAGCACCGCCTCGGCCGCCAGCATCGCCTCGCGCGCGAGGGCAACCAGCTTTGCGCCGTCGCGGCCTTGAGCCTTATCGAGCATCTGCCATCTCCGCGCGCCGGCGCTCAACCAGCGCCCCGCTGCCGGTAATGCACTCGGTCCGGAGGCGCCGCCCCGCAAGACTACGCGTGCAGTGCACAAATGCAACGCTGCAAGCAAATCCGATTTGCCGCGAGTTTGCGCAGTCGTTGCTGCATTATTGACCAGTCGAGGCGACGTTGACGGGCCAGGCGCGCGCAGGGTTAGGGATTGTCAAGACCGCCGGGATAGAACGCTCCGATGCGACGCGCTCTTGATATCGCCCTCGACGCCTATTGGCGCTTCCTTGCGGACGACGGCTGGGCGATCGCCAGTCACATCGCGCTCTCGACGCTGATGGCGATGTTCCCCTTCTTCATCGTGCTGACCTCGCTCGCCGGCTTTTTCTTCGGGTCCGCCGATCTTGCCGACGAGGTCGCAAACCTGATGCTGGCGACGTGGCCCGCGGAGGTGGCCCACCCGATCGCGCGCGAAATCCACAATGTGCTCGTCACCACGCATACCGGCGCGCTCACCCTCGGTGCCGCGTTCGCCATCTATTTCGCCTCGAGCGGCGTCGAGAGCCTTCGGATCGGCCTCAACCGCGCCTATGGCGTGGTAGAGACGCGACATTGGCTGCTGCTGCGGCTCGAATCCATCGCCTATGTGCTGGTGGCCGCAATGGGGCTGCTGGCGCTCGGCTTTCTCATCGTGCTGGGGCCGCTGCTGTTCCGCACGGGATTGCGCTATGCGCCCTGGCTCGCGCCGCTCGAGGGCACCTTCACCCTGTTCCGGTTCGCCATCGCGGTGGTCGTCCTCACGATGGCGCTGTTCGTGGCACATAAATGGCTGCCGTCCGGACGGCGGCGCATCGTCGAGATCCTGCCCGGCATCGTCGCCACCCTGGCCTTATGGATCGTCGCCGGTGTCGCCTTCGGCCGCTACCTCGCCGAGTATTCCATGACCTATGTGAGCTACTATGCCGGCCTGGCCTCGGCCATGATCGCGCTGGTGTTCCTGTATTGGACGGCGTCGATCTTCATCTATGGCGGTGCTCTCAACGCCGCGATATTCCGGCCCCGCCTCCCGGATGCGAAGCGCGGGCAGACGCCGGCCGGCGGCGTCTGATCCGGGAACTCGGTTGTTTGTCGACATTCAAGCGGCGGCAAGTTTCGCGACGACGGTCTTGAACCGCGCCTCGATCGCCGGCCGCGTCCCGTAACGGCCCGCTTCCACGACCGTCTCTCCGCCCACGAGTACCGTTTTGACCGCGCTGCGCCCAGCAACGAAAATCCAGGCATCGAGCCAGCGATCCCCGGAGCGAGCGGCGAGATCCGGATGATCGGCGTCGAGCAGCACGACATCCGCGCGCGAACCGGCTGCGAGCGAGCCGATCGGCCGTTGCAGGGCTTGAGCGCCAGCAGCCAGCACCGCGGCGAGCAGCCGTCGTCCGGTCGATTCCCCTTCGCGCAGCGTCATGACGTTGCGGACGCGCCGGAGCAGACGCTGCCCGTATTCGAGTTGCCGCAGTTCCGCTGCGGCGTCGATCTGGATGTTGCTGTCGGTTCCGATGCCGAAACGTCCGGCGGCCGCGAGCAGCGTCGCACCGTCGAAGATACCGTCGCCGAGCGATGCCTCCGTGAGCGGACAAAGGCCGACCACCGCTTGCGAGGCCGCCAGCCCCTTAATTTCCGCCTCCGTCGTGTGGGTCGCATGGATCACGCACCAGCGCGAATCGAGCTCGACGTTCTCCAGCAGCCATTCCACCGGGCGGCGGCCGAGCGACGCGACGCAGTCCTCCACCTCCCGCATTTGCTCGGCGGCGTGGATATGGATCGGCCCATCGGGCGCGCTGCGGCAGATCGTGCGTAGCGTCGCGGGGGTGACCGCGCGCAGCGAATGGGGAGCAATGCCGATGCGCGCCGCCGGCAGAGCCGCCACGGCCGCCCGGCTGCGCTCGACCAGGGCGAGAAACCGATCCGGATCGTTGATGAAGCGGCGCTGCCCGGGGGCTGCCGGGGCACCGCCGAAACCGCCATAGGCATAGAACGAGGGCAGCAGCGTGAGGCCGATCCGGGTTTGCGCGCTGGCAGCGGCGATCCGTTGCGCCATCTCGCCGAGATCGGCGTAGGGCCGGCCGTCGACGTCGTGGTGCAGGTAGTGGAATTCGCCGACCGTGGTGAAGCCCGTCTCCAGCATCTCCATGAATGCGAACGCGGCGATCGCCTCGACGTCATCGGGCGAAAGCCGTTGCAAGAATCGATACATGACCTCGCGCCAGGTCCAGAAGCTGTCGGCGCCCGGGCCCCGGTGCTCGGCCCATCCGGCCATGCCGCGTTGGAAGGCGTGACAATGCAGGTTGGGAACTCCCGGGACGGCGATGCCGGCGACGCGGTCAGCTCCGGCGCGTGGCGCGTCCTCTGCGACCGCGACAATGTCGCCATCGGCGACCGAGATGCGCACGGCGCGCGCCCATCCGGACGGCAGCAGCGCATGATCGAAAAAAAGCTCGCGTCGCAAATCCCGTTCTCCGCCGCGGCATAGTCCTCGACAATAGTCGGCGCTGCGTCTTTATGTATAGCGCATCGGCACAACGAGGATGGCATGCGGTTCGACACGATCTGGCTGGATGCTCGTCTTGCAACGCTTTCGCCCGACCGGACCGGCCTGGGCGTGGTGGAGCGCGGCGCGGTCGCCGCGTCCGCGGGACGGATTGCTTTCGCCGGCCCGATGGGGGAACTGCCGGCCGGCTGGGATGCCGTCAGCCGGATCGTCGTCGACGGCCGCTGGATCACGCCGGGGCTGATCGATTGCCATACCCACCTCGTCTACGGCGGAGACCGTGCGCACGAGTTCGAGCTGCGGCTCGCCGGCGCCTCCTATGAGGATATCGCGCGCGCCGGCGGCGGCATCGTCTCCACCGTGAAAGCGACGCGGGCGGCGAGCGAGGACGATCTCGTGCGCGAGAGCCTGCCTCGCCTCGATCGGCTGCTCGCGGAAGGTGTCACCACCGTCGAAATCAAATCGGGCTACGGGCTCGAGCGCGGGACCGAGATGCGCATGCTGCGCGCCGCGCGACGGCTTGCGCGCGAGCGCAACGTCGACGTGGTCACCAGCTTTCTCGGGGCGCACGCGCTGCCCCCGGAGGCGAACGGCGACAAGGAGCGCTATATCGACGAGGTCTGTGCGCTGATTCCCGAAATCGCTCGCGACCAGCTCGCCGATGCGGTCGATGCGTTCTGCGAGAATATCGCCTTCTCGCCGCAGCAGACCGCACGGGTGTTCACCGCCGCTCGGGCGTCGGGGCTGGCGGTCAAGCTGCATGCCGATCAGCTCAGCAACCTGCACGGCGCGAAGCTCGCCGCCGAGCACGGTGCGCTCTCGGCCGACCACCTCGAATACACCGACGATGACGGCGTCGCGGCGATGGCGCGCGCCGGCAGCGTTGCCGTGCTGCTGCCGGGAGCGTTCTACGTCCTGCGCGAAAGGCAGCTGCCTCCGGTCGAAAGCCTGCGTCGCCTGAAGGTTCCGATCGCGCTCGCCACCGACAGCAATCCCGGCACGTCGCCGATCACGTCGCTGCTGATGATCCTGAACATGGCGGCCACACTCTTTCGGCTGACGATCGACGAGGCGGTCGCCGGCGTGACGCGGGAAGCCGCGCGCGCGCTCGGGCGCCTCGGCGACGTCGGCACGCTCGAGCGGGGCAAATGGTGCGACCTCGCCATCTGGGACATCGAACGGCCGGCGGAGCTCGTTTACCGCATCGGCTTCAACCCGCTCTACCGCCGCGTGCGGAGAGGCGAATGATGGTCACGCTGAAGCCGGGTCGCATGACGCTCGCCGACTGGCGCGCCATCGCCGACGGCGCCGACGCCCGGCTCGATCCCGCGGCGGTGCCGGCAATCGAGGCGAGCGCGCGGGCGGTCGACGCTATCGTCGCCCGTGGTGAGCCGGTCTATGGCATCAATACCGGTTTCGGCAAACTCGCGAGCGTCCGCATCGGGCCCGCCGATCTCGCCACGCTCCAGCGCAACATCGTGCTGTCGCATGCGGCCGGCGTTGGTAAGCCGATGCAGGCTGCGAACGTGCGGCTGATGATGGCGCTGAAGCTCGCCAGCCTCGGCCGGGGCGCCTCCGGCGTGCGGCCGCACACCGTCGCCCTGCTGGACGCCATGCTGACGCGCGGCCTCTTGCCGGTGGTCCCGAGCCAAGGCTCGGTCGGGACCTCCGGCGACCTCGCGCCCCTTGCGCACTTGGCAGCCGCGATGCTCGGCATCGGCCAAGTTGAGCTCGCCGGCGAAACCCTGCCGGCCGATGCCGCCCTCGCGCGCGCCGGGCTCGCTGCGGCCACGCTTGGGCCCAAGGAAGGGCTGGCACTCCTCAACGGGACGCAGTTTTCGACCGCCGAGGCCATGATCAACCTGTTCGCCATCGAACGGGTGTTTCGTGCGGGGCTCGTCACCGGCGCGCTCGCGACCGACGCGGCCAAGGGCTCGGACACGCCCTTTGATGCGCGCATTCACGCGTTGCGGGGGCACCGCGGCCAGATCGAAGTTGCCGCCGCCCTGCGCGGCCTGATGGCGGGCAGCGCAATCCGCGCTTCCCACCTCGTCGACGACGACCGCGTCCAGGATCCCTATTGCCTGCGCTGCCAGCCGCAGGTGATGGGCGCGGTGCTCGACCTCGCGCGCCAGGCGGCGGCGATCCTGAGCACGGAAGCCAACGGCGTTTCCGACAACCCGCTGATCCTTGCCGAGAGCGGAGAGGCGCTCTCGGGCGGCAATTTTCACGGCGAGCCGGTGGCATTCGCAGCCGACATGCTGGCGATCGCGATCTGCGAGATCGGCTCGCTCGCCGAACGGCGCATCGCCATGCTCATCGATCCCGCATTGTCCGGCTTGCCGGCCTTCCTCACCCCGCAACCGGGCCTCAATTCCGGGTTGATGCTGGCGCAGGTGACGGCGGCGGCACTCGTCGCCGAGAACAAGCAGCTGGCCCATCCCGCCAGCGTCGATTCGATCCCGACCTGCGCCAACCAGGAGGATCACGTGGCCATGTCGGCCCATGGCGCGCGCCGGCTCGCCGCCATGGCGGAGAACGCGGTGAACGTGATCGCGATCGAGCTCATCGCCGCCGCGCAAGGTTGCGACTTCCACCGGCCGCTCGCGTCGAGCGCACCGCTGGAGCGGGCGCGCGCAAGGCTGCGCGAGCGCGTGCCGCAGCTCGATTGCGACCGCTACCTCGCTCCCGACATCGCCGCGGCAGCCGAGCTCGTACGCTCCGGCGCGCTCGCCGTCGCCGCCCGTGCCGACCTGCCGGCCTTCGAAGAGGTAAGCGCATGACCGATCCTTGGCTCACCGTGACGCGGGGCGAGGCGCCGTTGTTGGTATCGTTTCCGCATACCGGCGTGAGCATCCCGGCGGATTGCGCGTCCGCTTTGGTATCCTTTCCGCTCGCGCGCCACGACGCCGACCGGCACATCGAAAAACTCTACGCCTTCGCCGGCGCGCTCGGAGCGACGACCGTGCATACCGCGCTGTCGCGCACGGTGATTGACGTCAACCGCGATCCCTCCGGTGCCTCGCTCTACCCCGGGCAAACGACCACCGGCCTCCTTCCGACGGAAACCTTCGACGGGCGCCCCCTCTACCGTGACGGTCGGACGCCGACTGCGGAGGAGATCGAACGCCGCAAAGCCCTCTACTTCGCGCCCTATCACGCCGCGCTCGCCGCGGAGATCGAGCGGTTGCGCGCGGCGCATCCGCGCGTGGTGCTCTACGACTGTCACTCTATCCGATCGGTGATTCCTCGCCTGTTTTCCGGCGAACTGCCGGTCTTCAACATCGGCACCAATTCGGGCAAGGCCTGCGACGTCGCCCTGCAAACGACGGTCGCAGAGCGCTGTGCCGCGAGTGCGTGGTCGTACGTGGTCAACGGCCGGTTCACCGGCGGCTGGATCACCCGTACCTATGGCAGGCCGGCCGCGGGCGTGCATGCGGTGCAGATGGAGCTCGCGATGCGCGGCTACCTGCCCGACGAGAGCGACCCGCCGCGTTGGGACCCTGAATTCGCCCAGCCGATCCAGCAGACGCTGCGCGCCGTGCTCGAAGACTGCCTCGCCTTTGCACGCGGGCGACCCCGAATGCCGTGAGGACCAGGATGGCCACTCGTCTCGACAATGCCCGGATCATTCGCGCGCCGCGCGGCTCGAAACTCTCCGCCAAGAGCTGGCTGACCGAAGCGCCGCTGCGCATGCTGATGAACAATCTCGATCCCGAGGTGGCGGAGAAGCCGCACGAGCTCGTAGTCTATGGCGGCCTCGGCCGTGCCGCGCGCGACTGGGAGAGCTTCGACCGCATCGTCGCTGCCTTGCGCGACCTGGAAGCGGACGAGACGTTGTGCGTGCAGTCGGGAAAGCCGGTGGGCGTGTTCCGTACCCATGCGGACGCACCGCGGGTGCTGATCGCCAACTCCAACCTGGTGCCGCACTGGGCGACGCTCGAGCAGTTCAATGCGCTCGATCGCAAGGGCCTGATGATGTACGGCCAGATGACCGCCGGCTCCTGGATCTATATCGGCTCGCAGGGCATCGTGCAGGGCACCTACGAGACCTTCGCCGAGTTGCTCCGACGACACTACGGCGGCAGCCTCGCCGGCAAATGGATCCTCACCGCCGGTCTAGGCGGCATGGGCGGCGCGCAGCCCCTCGCCGCCACCATGGCGGGGGCGTCGCTGCTGGCGATCGAGTGCCAGCCCTCGCGCATCGAAATGCGGCTGAAGACCGGCTACCTCGACGCGCAGGCGAAGGATCTCGACGAGGCGCTGGCGATGATGGAGCGCGCCGGCCGCGAGCAAAAGCCGGTTTCAGTCGGCGTGCTCGGCAATGCCGCCGAGATGCTGCCCGAGCTCGTGCGGCGGGGCGTCAAGCCCGACGCCGTCACCGACCAGACCTCGGCACACGATCCGATCAACGGCTATCTGCCGGCGGGGTGGACGCTCGGCGAGTGGGAGGCGCGCCGCGCCGCCGATCCCAAGGGCGTCGAGCAGGCGGCGAAGCTCTCGATGGCGCAGCATGTGCGCGCGATGCTCGACTTCTGGCGCCAAGGTGTGCCGACCTTCGACTACGGCAACAATATCCGCCAGATGGCGAAGGAGACGGGCGTTGCCGACGCGTTCGATTTCCCCGGTTTCGTGCCGGCCTATATCCGCCCGCTGTTCTGCCGTGGCATCGGCCCGTTCCGCTGGGCCGCGCTGTCGGGCGATCCCGAGGACATCTTTCGCACCGACGCCAAGGTCAAGGAGCTGATGCCCGACGACGGGCACCTGCGCGACTGGCTCGACATGGCGAAATCGCGCATCCATTTCCAGGGCCTGCCCGCGCGCATCTGCTGGGTCGGCCTCGGCGACCGGCATCGCCTCGGGCTCGCCTTCAACGAAATGGTGGCGAACGGGGAGCTCAAGGCGCCGATCGTGATCGGCCGCGATCACCTCGATTCCGGCTCCGTCGCAAGTCCCAACCGCGAGACCGAGGGCATGAAGGACGGTTCGGATGCGGTGTCGGACTGGCCGCTGATCAACGCGCTGCTCAACTGCGCCTCGGGCGCGACCTGGGTCTCGTTCCACCACGGCGGCGGCGTCGGCATCGGCTTCTCGCAACACGCCGGCATGGTCGTGGTGTGCGACGGCACGCCGGCGGCGGCGCGACGCATCGAACGCGTCCTATGGAACGATCCGGCGAGCGGCGTCATGCGCCACGCCGACGCGGGCTACGAGGAAGCGATCGCCTGCGCAAAGCGATACAAGCTCAAGCTGCCGAGCATCGACGGATGATCCTATCAGTTTCATCCGAGGCGAACGCTTGCTTGCGCTTTTCGCTCTCGCATTCGCGGACCGTTCAATAGCGAAACTGGCCTGTGCGCGATGCGCCGGCTCACCGCCAGCCGCCGCCGCCGTTCACGTAGACGGTGTCGGCGGTCATGAAGGTGCACGCATCCGAGCACATGAACAGCACCAGCTCGCCGATCTCCTCCGGCTCGCCGAAGCGCCGCATCGGCACGTCGTCCAGGAATCGTTGCATCAATTCCGGCGAGGTCTGCGCCGCGTCCTGGAAAGGCGTTCTGACCGGGCCCGGGGAAATCGACAGGCAGCGAATACCCAGATGCGCGAATTCGCGCGCAACGCCGAGCGTCATCGAAACCACAGCCCCTTTCGCCGCGGCATAGTGCACCGAGCTCCCAGGCCCGCCGCGCCGGTGCGCCATGCTCGCCATGTTGACGATCACGCCGTGCCGGTTGCCCTGCATATGGGGCAGAATCGCCTGCATGCAGTGAAACGTCCCCTTCACGTTGAGCTCGAACGTATCGTCGAGCAGCTTCTCGTCGATGTCGAGAAACTTCGATCGGCGCAATGCCGCGCCGGCCGAGTTGAACTGAAACTGGATCGTCCCGAATGCATCAACGGCCTGCCGTACCATGTCGTCGACCTGCGTGCGCGAGGTGACATCGGTCCGCAAGACGAGCGCCTTGCCCCCTTGGGCGAGGACCTGCTCGGCGGTCTGGCGCGCCCCATCGTGGTTCAAGTCGGCGCAGACGACATTGGCGCGCTCGCGGGCAAAGATCAGTGCGGTGGCTCGGCCGATGCCGCTGGCAGCACCGGTGACGATGATCGTCTTTCCAGCGAAATAATCCGGCGTCTTCGGCATGGCGTGGCTCCTCGTGGATGCTCGGCCGCAAACCGCGGGTCGGCGAGTTCGTCACGAGACTCCAACCTACGCCGCCCGCGCGATCAATGCCCCTCGGCCGCCAGCACCGCCTCGGCCCGTATCTCCTCGGTCAGCCGCGCCTTGAGCGCGGAGAATTCCGGGCTGGTCTTGATGGTGTAATGGCGCGGATGCGGCAGAACGATCCCGACCTCGGCCTTGATCCGCCCCGGCCGCGCCGTCATCACCAGCACGCGAGAACCGAGAAAGATCGCCTCCTCGATGTCATGGGTCACGAACAGCACGGTCTTGCGCGCGCGCTCCCAGATACCGAGCAGGAGCTCCTGCATCAGCGCGCGGGTCTGGTTGTCGAGAGCGCCGAACGGCTCGTCGAGGAGGAGGATCGCGGGGTCGTTGGCCAGCGCCCGCGCAATGGCGGTGCGTTGCTGCATGCCGCCGGACAGCTGCTTCGGATAGTGGTGCTCGAAGCCGGCCAGGCCGATCCGCCCGAGCCATTCGCGCACGGCTTCGCGGCGACGCTCCCGCGGCACGCCCTTCTCGCGCAGGCCAAAGGCGATGTTGTCGGCGACCGTTAGCCACGGGAACAGGGTGTAGGACTGGAACACCATGCCGCGGTCGGGACCGGGCTCGCGCACCGGCGCGCCGTCCAGGGTGATGCGCCCGGTGGTCGGGCGATCGAGCCCGGCGACGAGGCGAAGCAACGTCGACTTGCCGCAGCCCGACGGCCCGAGGATGGTGACGAAGTCGTTGTCGGGGATCTCGAGGCTCGTCGGCTCGAGGGCGCGCGTCGGCTTCCCGCGACGCACGCCGGGGAAGATGCGCGAGACGTTCTCGATCACGAGCTTGCTCACGCCAAGCTCCAGGGGAACAGCCGCTTGTTGCCCCACTTGAACAGGAAATCGGAGATCAATCCGATGATACCGATCACGATGATGCCGAAGATCATCTGGCCGGTGGCGAGCAGCGCCTGGCTGTCGATGATCATGTGGCCGATGCCGGAGGACGAGCCGATCAACTCGGCGACGATCACGTAAGTCCAGGCCCAGCCGAGCACGAGCCGCAGGCTCTCCGCGATTTCGGGCGCCGAGGCCGGGATCAGCACGCGGGCGAGGATGCCGCGGTCGCGCGCGCCGAGCGTCAGCGCCGCCTCCACGAGGTCGCGGCGCACACCCGTGACGGCGAGCGCCACCATCAGCACGATCTGGAACACGGAACCGATGAAGATGACGAGGAGCTTCTGCAATTCGCCGAGGCCGGCCCACAAGATCAGCAAGGGGATGAAGGCGGATGCCGGCAGATAGCGCGCAAACGAGACGAACGGCTCGAGGAACGCCTCGATCGGCTTGTAGGCGCCCATCAGAATGCCGACCGGCACCGCCACCAGCGCCGCCAGCGCGAAGCCGCCCACAACGCGCCAGATCGTGATGCCGATGTCGCCGAGGAAGCCGTGCTTGGTCAAAAGCTCGTAGCCTTCCTCGAGCATCGTGAGCGGGTCGGCCAGGAAGGTCTTGGAGACGTAGCCGCCGAGCGTGGCGTAGCTCCAGGCGGCCGCAAACAGCACGAAGAACAGGAGTCCGAGCGCGACGCGGGCCGCGTTCGAGATCGGCGCAAGGGGCTTCATGCCGCGGCCATGCGATGGTCCAGATCGTCCAACCCGCAAATAGGTGCCGTCATTCTTCCGGGCGCGCAACGCCGCAATCGGCCCTCCGCTTGCACAATTGGAGAGATCGGGAGCGCAGCGTCGCGGGCCGGTCGATCGCAGCCGTTTCAGTGAATTCGCCCGACGCGGCGGTCCGGCATTCCGTCACTGAATGAAGCGGGTATCCGCGAGCTTCGTCAGATCCGGGATCTGCTTGATGACGCCGATCTCGAGCAGGAGCGCGGCCGCTTCCTTGGAGAATGTGTTGAACTCGCCGGTAAAGAAGGTCTTGTTGGCAGCCTGATCCTGCCAGCGCAGATATTTCGCGGAGGTCCCGAACTGCTCGCCGGACTGCTTCACGTCGGCGCCCATGATCTCATAGGCCTTCTTAGGATCGGCCTTGATCATCGCGACCGCTTCGAAATAGCTCTTCACCAGCGCCTTCACCGCCGGCTCGTGCTCGGCAATGAATTTTGGCGTGCAGCCGAACGTATCCATCACCATCGGATAGTCGAGCGTGGTGGCGATGATCTTGCCCGCTTCCGGTTTCGCGCGCACGGCCGAAAGATACGGCTCATAGGTCATGGCGGCGTCGTTCTGGCCGGCGATGAAGGCTTGCGCCGCCGGCCCCGGCTCCATGTTGACCACGGTCACATCCTTGACCGTGAGGCCGTTTTTCTTGAGGAACCAGGCGAGCGTGAAATAAGGTGCCGTGCCGGGCGCTGAAGCGGCAACCGTCTTGCCCTTTACGTCCTTGATGCTGGCGACGTTGTTGCGCACGGCCATCCCATCGGCGCCGTACGACTTGTCCATCTGGAACAGCTGCGTGGTGGCGACGCCGTTCGCGTTCCACACGATCCAGGTCTCCACGGTCGTGGCGGCGCACTGGATGTCTCCCGAGGCGATGGCGAGATGCCGGCTTGCCTGCGGGATCTTCTTGATGGTGACGTCGAGGCCGTTCTTCGCGAAGATGCCGGCCTCCCTGGCCAAAGTGAGCGGCGCAAAGCCCGTCCACCCCGAGATTCCGATGGCAACCTTGGTACCCTGCGCGTCCGCGGGCGTGGCCGAAAAAAATGCGGCCAGCGCGGCCGCGACAATCCTGATCCGCGTCATGTTCCGCTCCATCCGGAAGAGATTGACTGATCGATGCCACCACGGCGATCCGAGCAAGTCAAATACGTGCGGCAGTCTGTCCGCTCTGCCCGCGAATTGCGCTACTCGATCATGCATGCAGCAAAAAGAGCCGCCCCCGCCGAGGAGCGGCCCCTGACGTCTTGCGCCGGCCTCCGTGGCGCGCCGCGCTTCACCCGATATAGACGACGCGCTCCCGCGCCTTCGCCTCGGCCGCCGTCGCGGACTGGGCCGGAAGCTGCAGCACGGTCGCCTCCTGAGCCTCGAGCAGATCGGTGAGAAGGACCGTCTGGCCGTCGGGAAACTCGAGCGCATCATGATGCACCCGCGGCTGGTCCTTGTTGATCTGCCGGAAGATCGCCGTCCGATGTTTCATCCGACGCGAACCCAGGCCGAGGAATCCGGATGCATTGCACGCGACCTCCCGCGAGAACGCCAACTCCGT
This sequence comes from Xanthobacteraceae bacterium, assembly GCA_049579765.1. Classification (GTDB taxonomy): domain Bacteria; phylum Pseudomonadota; class Alphaproteobacteria; order Rhizobiales; family Xanthobacteraceae; genus VAZQ01. Next base: position 5,502 of record JBAUOM010000810.1, on the reverse strand, counting down.
GCCCGGCAGCACGCACACCGCCGTACCGGCATCCTCCGATGCCGCAAACCCGCGTGTGCCGGTACCGAAGTTGCGCGTCGTGAGCTTGTCGCCAACCTTGGCGGCACGCGACTTCACGTTGTGTAGGCTGTAGTCGCACATGGTGAGGACTCCTTTCCTCGTAGCCCCCCATGGCCCCTCGAACCAGCGAAAGAGCAAGAATAGTGCCAAAAGAAGGAGGAATGGTGTCATGCCGTCTATCGCGCGTCAGGCGCGCGATCATGCGGCTCCGCCGCTCGCCTCCACCGCGTCCTCCAGCGTACGCAATCCCGGGCGCAACGCGTTGACCAGCACCGCCATGTTGCCGGGCGGATGCCGGTTGGTCCGCATCAATTCATGCGCGTAGGGGATCTTGTCCCAGGGAAACACCTCGCTCATGCAGGGGTCGATGCGGCGGTCGAGCACGAACTGGTTGGCCGCGCTCGCCTGCTTGAGATGTGCGAAGTGCGACCCCTGAATGCGCTTCTGCCGCATCCAGACATAGCGCGCGTCGAAGGTGAGATTGTAGCCCGACGTGCCGGCGCAGAACACCACCATGCCGCCGCGTTTGACGACCAAACACGAAACCGGGAACGTTGCCTCGCCGGGATGCTCGAACACGATGTCGACGTCGCGCTTTTGCGTGATGTCCCAGATCGCCTTGCCGAACTTGCGCGCCTCCTTGACCCAGGCGTCGTATTCCGGCGTCCCGACCTTGGGCATCTGCCCCCAGCAGGAAAACTCCTTGCGATTGATCACCCCCTTGGCGCCCAGCTGCATCACGTAGTCGCGCTTGCTTTCGTCCGAGATGATGCCGATGGCATTGGCGCCCGACGCGGCCGCGAGCTGCACACCGAACACGCCGAGCCCGCCGGAGGCCCCCCAGACCAGCACGTGGTCGCCGGGTTTGAGGGTATGCGGCGAGTGCCCGTACAGCATGCGGTAGGCGGTGGCGAGCGTGAGCGTATAGCAGGCCGCCTCCTCCCAGGCGAGGTGGGCGGGCTTCGGCATCAGCTGGCGCGACTGCACGCGGCAGAATTGCGCGAACGATCCGTCCGGCGTCTCGTAGCCCCAAATGCGCTGCGAGGGCGACAGCAGCGGGTCGCCGCCATTGCACTCCTCGTCGTCGCCGTCGTCCTGATTGCAGTGGATGATGACTTCATCGCCGACCTTCCAGCGCCGCACCTTGGAGCCGCAGGCCCAAACAATCCCCGAAGCGTCCGAGCCGGCGATGTGAAAAGGATTCTTGTGGACGTCGAGCGGCGAGATCGGGACGCCCAGGCCCGCCCAAACGCCGTTGTAGTTGACGCCACCCGCCATCACCCAGACCAGCACCTCGTCCTCGCCGATCGGCCAGGTCGGCAGCACTTCGAGCTGCATGGCGGTCTCGGGCGGACCGTGACGTTCCTTGCGGATCGCCCAGGCGTGCATCCGCGCCGGCACGTGGCCAAGCGGCGGAACTTCGCCGATCCCGTAGAGGTCTTTCGGGATCGCCGCTTGCGGCGGCTTCGTCATCGCAACGGCCGGCATGGGTCGCCTCCGCATTCCGAGCGCGAGACGGCAGTCTGACGCATTTGATGTTGCATCGCAATATCGACGACGATGCCCGGCCCCGATTTGCGAGAAGGCGAGGGCGCTCCGCGCTTTGGCATCCGCCCCGGCGGCCTGCTGACACCTTGCGCGATTTGCGTTAGCTTCGCCCCCATTGTGTCGCAAAATCGCGCCGTGGCGCTCGCGCCCAGCCGCGAGGGGGAGGATATCGTGATCGGAATAGACAGCATCATCATCATGCTGATCGTCGGCGCGATCGCCGGCTGGCTAGCCGGGCAAATCGTGCGTGGCTTTGGGTTCGGACTCATCTGGAACATCGTCATCGGCATCGTGGGCGCCTTCATCGGCGTCTGGCTGCTCACACAACTGGGCTTCATGCCGTTCGCGGGCTTTATCGGCTCAATTGTCAACGCTACGATCGGCGCCGTCATCCTCCTGGTGATCGTCGGGTTCATCCGGCGCTAGCGCGGACATTCCTGCTGCGGCTCGCATTCGAGCCGCAGACAAACACGGCGAGCCTCGCAAGCAGCGTCTGCGCGCTCAAGCCGCGCGTTCTCGCCGCGCAGCCGGACAGGCGATCGGCGGGCGTGCGCGCAGCGAGATCGCCCGTGCAGAAGGCGCTTGCGGGCGTCTCGGGAGTATGGTGCACTGCACAATCGCCGGGCAGAGGCCAAGCGAGGCGACTTCACATGAGCGAGCCATCGGAGGGCGCAGGGCGGCGGCGCGACCGGCCCTGGATTTTTCGCACCTATGCCGGCCATTCCACGGCGCGCGACTCCAACACGCTCTATCGCAAGAACCTCGGCAAGGGGCAGACCGGGCTTTCTGTCGCCTTCGATCTGCCGACTCAAACCGGCTACGACAGCGACCATCCGCTCGCCGCGGGCGAGGTCGGCAAGGTCGGCGTGCCAATCTCGCATCTCGGCGACATGCGTACGCTGTTTGAGGAAATCCCGCTCGGGGAGATGAACACGTCGATGACCATCAACGCGACGGCGGCCTGGCTGCTGGCGCTCTATGTAGCCCTTGCCGACGAGCAGGGGGTCGCGCGGGCAAAACTGCAGGGCACGACGCAGAACGACATCATCAAGGAATATCTTTCGCGCGGCACCTACGTGTTCCCGCCGGCGCCGTCCTTGCGGCTCACCAAGGACACGATCCTGTTCACGACCCGCGAGATGCCGAAATGGAATCCCATGAACGTGTGTTCGTATCACCTGCAGGAGGCGGGTGCGACACCGGTGCAGGAGCTCGCGTTTGCGCTCGCCACCGCGATCGCGGTGCTCGACACCGTGAAGGCATCCGGCACCGTCGAACCAGGCGCATTCGGCGAGGTGGTCGGGCGTATCTCGTTCTTCGTCAATGCCGGCCTGCGCTTCATCACCGAAGTGTGCAAGATGCGCGCCTTCGCCGAGCTGTGGGACGAGATCACCGCCGCGCGCTATGGCGTCAATGACCCCAAGCAGCGGCTCTTCCGCTACGGCGTGCAGGTCAACTCGCTCGGGCTGACCGAGCAGCAGCCGGAGAACAACGTCGCCCGCATCCTCATCGAGATGCTGGCGGTGACGTTGTCGAAGAGCGCCCGCGCACGCGCGGTACAGCTGCCGGCGTGGAACGAGGCGCTCGGCCTGCCACGGCCGTGGGATCAGCAATGGTCGCTGCGCATGCAGCAGATCCTCGCCTACGAGACCGACCTGTTGGAATACGACGACGTTTTCGACGGATCGCCGGCGATCGCGGCCAAGGTCGAGGCTCTCAAGCGCGAGGCCAGGGAGGAGCTGGCTCACATCGAGGCGCTGGGCGGCGCGGTGGCCGCCGTCGACCAAGGCTACATGAAGCAGCAGCTCGTGGAATCCAACACCCGCCGCATCGAGGCGATCGAGCGCGGCGAGCAGACCGTGGTCGGGGTCAACCGCTTCGTCGAGAGCGAGGCCTCGCCGCTCGCCGGCGCCGCTGACGCCATCCTCACCGTATCGCCGGAGGCCGAGACCGAGCAGATCGAGCGCCTCAAGGCATGGCGCGCCGGGCGCGACGCGAAGGCAGTGGCGGCAGCGCTGAAGGAGCTGCGTGCCGCGGCGCGCGAGAACCGCAACATCATGCCGGCCTCCGTCGTGTGCGCCAAAGCCGGGGTCACGACGGGCGAATGGGGCTTCGCGCTGCGCGAAAGCTTCGGCGAGTACCGCGCGCCCACCGGCGTGGGACGCGCGCCGCGCAACGAGACCGTCGGCCTCGACGATCTGCGCGCCGACGTCGACCGCGTGTCGCGCAAGCTCGGCCGGCGGCTCAAATTCGTGGTCGGCAAGCCCGGCCTCGACGGGCATTCCAACGGCGCCGAGCAGATCGCCGCGCGCGCGCGCGATGCCGGCATGGACGTGACCTACGAGGGCATCCGCCTCACCCCGGCGGAGATCGTCGAGGCCGCGCGCGAGCAGCGCGCACACGTGGTCGGGCTGTCGATCCTTTCGGGCTCGCACCTGCCGCTGGTCAAGGACGTGGTCGCGCGCATGAAGAACGCCGGGCTCGACGACGTCCCGGTCGTGGTCGGCGGCATCATTCCGCCGGAGGACGCGCAGGCCCTGCAGCAGGCCGGGGTCGCCGCCGTCTATACGCCCAAGGATTTCGAGCTCAACCGCATCATGGCCGATATCGTGCGGATCGTCGATCGCACCGAGGCATAGCGATCCGGCCGGCGAGCGGGCGCCCCAGCGTCGAAAATTCTCCGCCGTGGCCGCGCTGCAACGCTGTGCGAAACCAGCAATCAATTCAATCTCGTAGGAACGGCCTCGATAAGATCACGCGGCGCCGGCCGGGCGGGCTTGCAGCCGCTTGTCTTGACTCGCCACAGTGCTGACGCGAGCGTCGGCCAAGCGTTGCAGCAACCGCGCTGGGGTGGCGTGAGTACGGGGGCCTTGCGATGAAAAAGCTGAGCTTCGCCAGCATCGGCATCTTGGCGCTGGCGGCCGCGTTGCGGCCGGCCGCGGCTGCCGACATGGAGCCCTACTACGGCCGTCCGCCCGCGGTGATCATCTTTACCTGGACCGGCTTCTATTTCGGCGCGCATGTCGGCGGCGGTTGGGGCAGCAAGGAAGTGACCGCGCAGCCGTTCACATACGCAGGGGCGCTGTTTGCGCCGGCGTCGACGACGCTCGACCCCACCGGGTGGTTGGCCGGCGGCCAGATCGGAGCCAACTATCAGGCCGGCTCGTGGGTATTCGGCATCGAGGCGCAGATTAGCTGGGCGGATCTCAGCGGCGACGCCAGCTGTCCGTCGACGCTGGCCGGCGTCACGCTGACGACGAACTGCCACGCCAAAGTCGACGCCCTCGGCACGATCGCGGGCCGGCTGGGCGTGGCCATCGACCGCGTGCTCGTCTACGGCAAGGGCGGCGCCGCCTGGGCCAACGACAAATATGAGCTGACCTCGACGCTGCTGGCCTTCAACGCCAACCAGACAAGATGGGGCTGGATGCTCGGCGGCGGCCTGGAATACGCGTTCACCGACTCGTGGTCCGCCAAGATCGAGTACAACTATCTGGATTTCGGAACCCGCCCGGTCGAGTTCACGGACACGACCGACATCTTCTCTCTCGATACCAACATTCACCAGCGCATCCACGTCGTGAAGACCGGCATCAACTATCGGTTCGGCTGGGCCCCGGTGGGGGTTCGCTATTGATCGCGCGATAACTGCCGCTGAGTTCGCCGCGCTCGATGCATCCAGCAAAATGGTGCGCTTGAGCTACCGCCGTTCCACCACGACGCCGAGCGCCTGCGTGAGCGTGCTCGGGCTCAATGGCTTGGTGAGATAGCCGTTCATCCCGGCCGTGAGCGCGCGCGCTTCGTCCGCGGCATTGCCTCGGCCCGAGACCCCGATGATCGGCACTGCGCCGGCGGGCGCGGCGAGTGCGCGAATGCGCCGCGTCGCCTCCACAC
>JBAUOM010000809.1:0-7316 GCA_049579765.1 Xanthobacteraceae bacterium | reverse complement strand
GCGGATCAGGCGATGAAAGCCCCAGCAGTCTTCGAAGCCGAGCCGGCGATAGACCGCGCGGCCGTTGGGGGTCGCGTCGAGCATCGGCACGAGGCCGGCAGCCGCAAGCTCGTCCATGCCCCGGCGCATGAGCTGCGTCGCCAGGCCGCGGCGGCGGTATTCGCCCGCGACCAGCACCATGCTGATCCAGGCGAAACGGCCGCCATAGGGCAGCGTCGCCGTGGTGGCGACGATACGGCCCTGCGCGGTCTCGGCGGCATGGACGCGGCCGAGCGCGAGGAACACGCGCCAATCGGCGGTGAGCTGGTTCCATCGCGCCTCGCGCACGAGCGCGGCGACATCGTCGAATTCCGACGCCGACAGCGCGGGTTTGATCGTCAATCGCAGCTCAGAAATTGCCATCGCGCGTATCGTAATGGGTGTCCTTGCCGAGCGAAGGTAGGCCGCGGGAGACCCAGTCCGCGGTCCAATCGACGAGCCGCGCCAGCGGCACGCTCGGATAGCCGAACAGCCGCATCGCCTCCGCGCTATTGACAAGCCAGCCGTCGGCGGCCTCGACGCCGGCGAACACCGGCGCCTTGCCCAGGCGCTGCCCGAGGGTTTGCGCCAGCCAGCGCACGCTCACCGTCTCCGGGCCGCTGACATTGAGCGGGCTCGACGGCACCGTGCAATGTCCGAACGCGCGCAGCGCCATGTCGTTGGCGTCGCCCTGCCAGATCACGTTGACGTGGCCGGCGGTGAGATCGATCGGCTCGCCGGCGAGCACGCGTGACGCGACGTCGTGCAGGACGCCGTAGCGCATGTCGACGGCATAGTTCAGGCGGATAATGCGGCCGGGCGTGCCGCGCGTGCGCGAGAAGTATTGGAACATGGCCTCGCGCGCGACACAGGAATTGGCATAGGCGCCGGGCGGCGGCGTTGCCGGCGTCGCCTCGGTGGCGCCGCCATGGTGGACATTGACATAAGGGTACACGCAGCCGGTCGAATAGGCGACGATCCGCGACCCGGCGAAGGCCTGCGCGACCAGCGCCGGCACATGCGCATTCATCGCCCAGGTCAGGTCCTCATGGCCCGCGGAGCCAAACTTGCGGCCGGCCATGAATACGACATTGGGAAGCTTGGGCAGCGCCTCGACCTGTTCACGGTCGAGGAGGTCGGTCCCGATGCATTCGACGCCGGCGGCGACGAGCTTCTCGCGAACGCTCCGCTCGCTGAACCGGGCGACGCCAACCACGCGCTTGCCCGGGGCCGCGCGCCTGGCAAGGCCGGCGAGCGTCGGGCCGATCTTGCCGCCCACGCCGAGAATGATGAGGTCGCCGGGAAGCTTCTCGAACGCGGCGCGTAAGGCCGCCGTCGGCGCGGTCATCACCTCCTCGAGGTGCTCGACGTCGCGAAAGCGGTCCGGCGGCAGGGCGGGCTGTTGGCTCATCGGGCACTTCGTCTTTCAACCGCGGCGCAAAGTGATCTGCAAGTAACCAGCTGGATACTAGCGGGAGCCTGCCCGCAGCGGCAAGCCGCCGGCCCCGAACTCCGGCAGCCGAGATCGGCCTGGTGCAGCCGCCGCTCGGGCGCACATCGTCGACGAGGGCGCGGCCAAGATGCCCGCACGCGATAGTGCCGTAGCGAGGTCCTACCTGCGATTGCGAGCGCCTGCGCGCGACTGGCAAAAGCCGGCGAGCGACGTACAATCACCGACGACCGAACAACGAACGCGGAGGGAGCGCGCGATGAAGGTCTTCATGTTTCACCTCATGCCCTATGCCTATCTGGACATGAGCTTCGGCGACAAACATCGCGCCGCCTGGGTCGTCCTTCCGAACACGTATTTCGACCCCAAGAAAGGGCACGAGCTCTACAACCGCTATCTCGATGAGCTCGAGCTCGCCGCCGAGCTCGGCTTCGACGGCGTCTCCGTCAACGAGCATCATCAGAACGCTTATGGTCTGATGCCCTCGCCGGTGGTGATGGCCGCCGCGCTCTCGCGCCGCACCAAGGACGCCAAGATCGCCATCCTCGGCAATGCGTTCTGCCTGCGCGAGCATCCGCTCACGCTGGCGGAGGAGCATGCCATGCTCGACTGCATCACCGGCGGGCGGCTGATCACCGGGATGGTGCGCGGCATCGGTGCCGAATACTACTCGATGGGCTCCAACCCGGCATTCTCGCACGCGCGTTTCCAGGAGGCGCACGATCTCGTCGTGCAGAGCTGGACCCGCCCCGGCCCGTTCGCCTTCGAGGGCAGGTACTATCACTTCGAGTACGTGAACGTGTGGCCGCGCCCCTACCAGCAGCCGCATCCGCCGATCTGGGCGCCGTCCACCGGATCCACCGAGACGATCGAATGGGCGGCGCATCCCTCGCGCAGATACGTCTATCTGCAGGCCTACAGCCCGGTTCAGTCGGTGATGCGCTATCTCAACTATTATCGCGAGGCGTCGCAGCGCCTCTACGGCTATACGGCAAGTTCCGGGCAGATCGGATGGTCTGCGCCGGTCTACGTCTCCGACACCGACGCCAAGGCACGCGAGGAGGCGGGCCGGCACATCGAGACGCTGTTCAACAAGCTCCTGCGCCTGCCGTTCCAGATGCTGTTTCCGCCCGGCTATCTCAGCGCCAAGTCGCTCAAGAACATGCTGAGCCACAAACGGTCGGTCTCCGGACAGGAGCATACCGTCGATTCTCTGATCGAGCAGGGCATCATCCTGTGCGGCAGCCCGGATACGGTGCGCAAGCAGCTGACCGACGCTCACCGGCTGCTCGGCTTCCAGAATCTCCTGGCGCTGCTGCAATTCGCCACCCTGCCGCGCGACCTCACGGAGAAGAACATCAGGTTGTTCGCGCGCGAAGTGCTGCCGGCGCTGCAGGCGCTCACCGACAAGGAATATGCCGGCTTGCGGATCCAGGCCGCGGAGTAGGGGATCAAGGGAGGCAATGCCGTGCTCCAACAGTTGCGGTTCAACGGCGAGGTCGTGGTCGTCACCGGCGCGGCCGGCGGCATCGGGCGCGCCACCGCCGAAGCGCTGGCCGAGCTCGGCGCGACCACGGTCCTGGTCGGCCGGACGCAAGCCAAGCTCGACGAGGTGAAGGCGGCGCTGGCAAAGAGCGGTGCCAAGTCCGAGGCCTTCGCCGCCGACGTATCGAAGGAGGCGGACGTTGCGGCCTTGCGGGACTTTGTCGAGCAAAAATGGGGGCGGGCGAAGGCGGTCGTCAACAATGCCGGCAATAATTTCATCTCGCCCATCGTCGAGCTCTCGAGCGAGAAATGGCGTGAGCTGATCGCGGTCGATCTCGACAGCATCTTCTATATGTGCCGCGCCTTCATTCCGCTGCTGCTGGAGACGAAGAACCCGGCGATCCTCAACGTGGCGTCGACCTTCGCCCATATCGGCAATCCGCACATGCCGGTCTATTGCGCGGCCAAGGGCGGCGTCGTGTCGCTCACGCGCCAGCTCGCGGTCGACTACGGGGAGAAGGGCTTGCGGGTGAACTCGCTGTGTCCCGGCCCCACACTGTCGCCGCGCGTGAAAGGGTATTTCGACAGCGGCAAGACCGATCCCAAGCCGACGCTGCAGAAGGTGATGCTGCAGCGCTTCGCGCAATGCGAGGAGATCGGCAATGTCGCGGCTTTCCTGGTCTCGGACGCCGCCTCCTACGTGCACGGCGCCTCGATCGTGGTCGACGGCGGCCAGACCATCAACTAGCCGGCAGCCGGCGATGAGGAGTGATTCTCAGTGACCGACGTTCTCAAGGGCGTGCGCGTCGTCGAGCTCAGCACGGTGATCACCGCGCCGCTTACCGGACTGATGCTCGCCGATCTCGGCGCCGAAGTCGTCAAGGTCGAGCATCCGCAGGGGGGCGATCCGTTCCGCAATTTCCGCGGCGGGCAATACAGCCCGAACTTCGTCGCCTACAACCGCGGCAAGCGCAGCATCCAGCTCGACCTGCGCACGCCAGCCGGCCGATCGATACTGCTCGAGCTCATCGCCCGCGCCGACGTCCTGCTGGAGAATTATCGGCCCGGCGTCATGCACAAGCTCGAATTAGGGGACGAGGCGCTGCGGGCCGCCAACCCGCGGCTGATCCACTGCTCGATCACCGGGTTCGGCGCATCGGGCCCCTACAGCGCGCGGCCGGCCTACGACAATGTCGCGGTGGCGTTGAGCGGAATCTTGAGCCTGCAACTCGATCCGCAGCGTCCGCAATCGAGCGGTCCGACGATCGCGGACAATGCCACCGGGATGTTCGCTTGCTACGGTATTCTCGGCGCGCTCTACGAGCGCGAACGAAGCGGCCGCGGCCACCGCGTCGACGTCAACATGCTGGAGGCCGGCATCGCCTTCGTGCCGGACCCGTTCGCGAACTACACGCGGGCGGGAATTGTGAGCGACCGGCTCACGCGGGTTGCCGCCTCGCAATCCTTCGCGTTCCGGTGCGGCGACGGCAAGTTGCTCGCGGTTCACCTGTCGTCGCAACCGAAATTCTTCGAGGCGATGGCAGCAGCGCTCGAGCGCCCCGACCTCGTGCAGGACAAGCGGTTTGCCAGCCGCGACCTGCGGATCACGAGCTACGGCGAGCTCACCCGCGTGTTGGCCGAGATCCTGGCGAGGAAGCCGCGCGCCCATTGGATGAACTTGCTCGAACAAAACGACGTGCCGTTCGCGCCCGTGCAAAGCTTGCAAGAGGTGCTCGACGATCCGCAGGTGCGCCACCTCGGCACGTTCTACCGGCAAGACCATCCGACCGAAGGGGAGATCACGGCAATTCATCGCCCGGTGCTGATCGACGGAGGGCGGGACGAGCGCGCGTTGCCCGCGCCCGCGCTCGGCGAACACACCGACGAGGTGCTCGCGGAGCTCGGCTACGATGAGGATCAAATCGCCAAGCTGCAAGCGGCCTCGGTGATCTAATGCAGACAGAGGCTGTGGCTGCGCTCGGGGACGGTCGGAGGATGAATCCGCGTAGCCCGATCTTCTTCGTCTCGGTCAGTTTCGACAGGGCCGGCTTCCCGACGATGTCGGATGCGGCGACTCAGGCCGGCGGGCGCCATTCGCGTCGTTTCCAGAGATCATCACGTATCGAAAGTGACGAAATAGCTCCCCGCGGCACACGAACGCAAACGTTCAAACAACAGAGTGAAGGCAAATCATGAAACGGAGCGTCGATCGAATCCTGACCACTCACGTCGGAAGCCTGATCCGCCCGCAGGCGCTGCAGGACATCATGCGCGCCAAGCAGGGCGGCCAGTCCTACGATCGCGCGGCCTACGAAGCCTGCCTCGCGCAGTCGATCGCCGAGGTGGTCCGCCGCCAGGCGGAGGTCGGGCTCGATGTGATCAGCGATGGCGAATTCGGCAAAGCGATCAGTTGGAACCAGTACGTGGTCGAGCGCTTGAGCGGTTTCGAGCTGCGCGCCATCCCGCCGGGCTTGCGGCCCGGCGTCCCGGGCGCCGACCGGACGCGCTTCAAGGAGTTCTATGCCGAGCTCGACGTGCGCGAGCCGATGGCCAACGACAAGATGGTCGCCTGTGTCGGGCCGGTGGGCTATGTCGGCCAGGAGATCGTGCGGCGCGACATCGCCAATTTCAAAGCCGCGCTGGCGAGCGTAGCGAGCGGCCAACGCGGCGATTCTATGGTGCGCGCGCATAGCGCGTCGGAAGACGCGCGTGGACGCGCTGATGCCGCTCGCCCTGAACCGGGCTCGTCGGCGCGCGCCGCGGGCGTGCGGGTGGAGGAGGCCTTCATGCCGGTGGTCGCGCCGTCGAGCGTGCTGCCGGATCGCAAGGACGAATACTACAAGGGCGAGGAGGACTGGCTCGAGGCGGTCACCGCGGCGATGCGCACGGAGTACCGTATGATCGTCGACGCCGGCTTCGTCCTGCAAATCGATGATGCGCGCGCGGCGACCGCTTTCGACCGCATGGTGCCGCCGGCCAGCTTCGAGGACTACCGCCGCTGGCTCGCGAAGTTCGTCGAGTCGCTCAATCATGCGCTCGACGGCATTCCCGAGGACCGCGTGCGCTACCACGTCTGCTGGGGAAGCTGGCCGGGGCCGCACGTGAGCGACGTGCCGCTCGGGAGCATCGTCGACCTCATCCTCAAGGTCCGCGCCGGCGCTTATGTGATCGAGTCCGCCAATCCGCGCCACGAACACGAATGGCAGGTGTGGAAGACCACCAAGCTGCCCGATGGCAAGGTGCTGATCCCCGGCGTCATCAGCCACGCCACCAACGTGGTCGAGCATCCGGAGCTCGTCGCAGAGCGCATTCTACGCTTCGCCAAGCTGCTCGGGCGCGAGAACGTCATGGCCGGCACCGATTGCGGCTTCGCCCAGGGCACCTTCTACCGCCGCGTGCATCCCACGGTGATGTGGGCCAAGTTCGAGGCGCTGGTGGAGGGCGCGCGGCTGGCGAGCAAGCAATTGTGGAATTGAGTGCAATCGCACCTGTTGCCGCGTCATCCCGGGCGAGCGGCCGCCGGCGGCGAGGTCCGCAATTCATAACCACGGATTCGGATTCTGGATTCCGGGCTCGCCGCTTCGCGGTGCCTTGGAATGACGCCCGTTTCGTTTGAAAGGATCGCACCCATGCGCCACGTCGACGCTTTCTGCCACTTCTTCCCCCACGGCCTGTTCGAGAAGATGTCGCAGACCGCCGGCGGCACGCACGATATCGGCAAGCGCATGCAGGGCGTTCGTACCATCTATGACCTCGATGCCCGCCTCAAGATGATGGACGAGTTCGACGATTACTCGGAAGTCCTTTCGCTCGGCCTACCGCCGCTCGAAGCAATGGCCGGGCCGGATCGGGCGCCGGATTTCGCCCGGGTCGCCAATGACGGCCTTGCCGAGCTGTGCGCCAGGCATCCCGACCGCTTCGCCGGCTACGTGGGCGCGCTCCCGATGAACGCGCCCGACGCGGCGGTGAAGGAAGCCGAGCGCATCCTGCTCGACGGCAATGCCAACGGGCTGCAACTCCACACCAATGTCAACGGTGCGTGCCTCGACGAGCCGCGCTTTCTGCCCATCTTCGAAATCGCGGCCAGGTCGGGCAAGCCTGTGCTGCTGCATCCCGCGCGCACGCCCAGCGTCCCGGACTTCCCGGCCGAGAGCAAATCGAAATACGAGATCTGGGCGATCCTGGGCTGGCCCTACGAGACCAGCTGCACCATGGCCCGGCTCGTCTTCTCGGGGCTCACCACGCGGCTTCCGAACTTGAAAATCCTCGTCCATCATCTCGGTGCGATGATCCCGTTCTTCGACGCGCGGCTCGAGACCGGCTGGGCGACGCTCGGCAGCCGCACCTCGGACGAGGATTACAG
>JBAUOM010000808.1:0-2948 GCA_049579765.1 Xanthobacteraceae bacterium | reverse complement strand
GGTTCATGGGCAGCACGTCACCGACCGACCAGAAGGAGTTCGCCGAGATCGCCGCCAAAGCCAGCCAGAAGGACGTCGAGGTGGCTGCGAACGCCATCAAGGCCTATCAAAAGATCCATTACTGGGTGAACACCGACGGCCTCGACGAGAAGCAGTTGATGTCCCAGGTGAATGAGCTGGTGAAAGTCGGCATCATGAAGGCCGAGAACAAACCGAGCTACAACGAGATCGTCGACCGCTCGCTTTATGCGGAAGCGATGAAACGCGTTCAGGCGAATAAGTAGCGGAGCCCGCAAGGTGTCCGGGAGCGAGCGAACGAGATCCGCCCGAGGGCAGGAATCCTTCGGTGCGCGCGTCGCCCGCTTCCGGACCGCCAATGCCTTGTGGATCCAGATCGCCTGCTACGCCGCAAGCATCGTCTCGCTGATCGCCGTGTGGCAGGCGCTCGGCCACAGCTTCGGTGTGCTGTTCGTGCCGTTCAGCACCACCATGAAGCAGCTCTGGGTGATGCTCGACGGCGGCCCGCTGCTGCCGGCGCTCTGGGTCTCAGGCAAGCTCTACCTCGTCACGCTCGCCATCAATATCGTGGTCGGTGTCAGCGTAGGCTTGGTGATAGCGCGCCTGAAGCTGATGGCGGCGGCGTTCGAGCCCTACATCTATATCCTCTACGCCACGCCAACGATCTCGCTCGTGCCGTTTGTGTCGGTTCTGTTCGGCTTCGAATTCTGGCCACGCGTGCTAGTGGCGGTGCTGATTTCCATCTTTCCGATCCTGCTGGGAACGGCCGAAGGCGCGCGCAGCATTCCGCGCCAGCATCTCGACGTTGCCGCGATGTTCGGCTCGAACGAGCGCCAACTCTGGCGTGACGTGATCATGCCCTACGTAACGCCGTTCGCCATGACGGGCATCAAGCAGTCGATCGCGCTGACCATGGTCGGCACGCTGGTCGCCGAATTCTTTCTCAATCCCGACGGCATCGCGGCGCTGCTGCTGGAGGGGACTACCGTCGTCAATACCGCCTGGGTCCTGGCGGTAACGGTCTTCGTGGCGGCGCTGGCAGTCGTGCTGGTCGGCGTCGGCGAACTCATCGAACGATATCTGGTCCGATGGCGGCATACGGCAGTCGGATAGAGGTGGCCGCGATCCGCCGCCCGGTGGGGCTTTCGATCCCTCTCACCGGCCAGCGGCTCGCGCCTGTTGTTGCCGGTCTGGCGATTCTCGTCATCTGGGAGGTCGCGGTCAGGGCCAATCTGCCCGACTTCGTGGCGACGCCGAGCGGCGTGATCATGGCCATCCCATCGACCGTTTCGACCGCGGAATTCTGGAAGGATGTAGCGACCAGCCTCGGCTCGATCATTGAGGGCGTGGCGATCGGCTCGGCGACCGGCATCCTGGTCGGCGTGGCGATGGGCCGGGTCCGCGAGATCAACTGGTTCCTGTCCGTCTATATTCGCGCGCTCTACGCACTACCGCTGATCGCGCTGGTGCCGCTGGTCATCATCTGGGTCGGCTATCAGCCGGCAGCGCGACTGACGATCGTGATCATCTCGACGTTCCTGCCAGTTGCCGTCACGACCGCCGACGGCACGCGCGCGATCCCCAAGGACTACCTCGACGTCGGCCAGATGTTCGGCGCCAAGACGCGCAATGTCTGGTTCGGCATCGCGCTGCCGGCAGCCCTGCCCTTCATCATAACGGGGATCGAGCTTGGTTTCGCGCGCGGGATTACCAATGCGATCGCAGTAGAGGTGCTCGCGAGCATCCCCGGCATGGGCATGTCGGTGTTCACCAAATCGGCCGAGCTCAACGAGAATGCCTCGCTGGTCTATGTGGTGTGCCTCGCGATCTTCGCGGTCGGCATCCGCGCGCTGATGATCCGGCTACGCCGGCATTTGGCGCCCTGGTATGGCGGCTGACACATGGCGGGCTCCGAACATGGACACCTCTGGATCCCGGTGCAATGATTTCACCCGTGGCGATTTTCACACATAGACGAGGGAGCAACAGATGACGGAAAAATTCGGGCGCCTCGCTCTGCATATGTGGACGATCGATACGACGCCGCTCGCCACCGCGCTCGACGCCGCGCGCCAGGGCGACTTCGATGCGGTCGAGTTGCGGCGCATCGACTTCAAGCGCTGCTACGAGGCGGGCATGAGCAATGACCAGGTGCTCGATCTCGTGCGCAAATCCGGCATCCCCATCGGCGTGCTCGGCGTCGAATATGGCTGGTTGTTCGCGACCGGCGAGGAGAGCAAGCGCCTGTTCAAGGATTTCCGGGTCTCGTGCGAGAACGCCAAGGCGCTCGGCTGCAAGATGGTGATGAGCGCGCCGGGACAGGTCAACGGGCCGATCGCGGACGCGATCAAGTATCTGCGCGAGGCCGGCGACATCGCCGCCGAATATGGGCTGAAGCTCGCGATCGAATTCAACTCGCAGCACGACGTGCTCAACCGGCTCGAAGTGCTGCAAGAAATCATTAGCGGCGCCGGCAAGCCGAACTGCGGCTACCTGATCGACGCCTATCACTTCGCGCGCAGCGGCGCCGGCGGGCGCGGCTTCGAGGACGTGCCGGGCGACCAGATCTACTGTTTCCAATACAGCGATCTGTCGCCGAACCCGGTCACCGGCGTCAGGCGGCCGACCGACCGGCTGCCGCCCGGCAAGGGCACCGTCAAATGGCGGGAGGTGCTCGGCCTGTTGGCCGAGAAGGGTTACGGCGGCTACCTCAGCTACGAGGCGCCGAACCCCGACCAGTGGGCCCGCTCGCCCTACGACGTGGCGCGCGAGGGCGTGGAATTGACGCGCAAGCTGATCAACGACGCGGTGGCGTCCTACGCGGCTTGAGCGCATTCGACCGGCAAGAACGCGATAAACACAATTGGGAGGCAGACCATGACACCGCCAGCCGCATCCGCCGACGCCGCCACGGGCGATCCGCTCTATGC
>JBAUOM010000807.1:0-7499 GCA_049579765.1 Xanthobacteraceae bacterium | reverse complement strand
CCGCTGCCGTAGGACCAAAGCTGGTGCTATTCGCTGATCGTGCGGATGACGCTGGAGGTGGGACGGGTGTCGCCCATCGGGCCTCTCAGCTGCTTCTGGATCGCCTCGTCGTACGACGCGATGGTGGTGACAGGAAATTTCGGCTTCATGAACACGATCTTGTAGCCGCCGGCCTTGAGATCGTTGAGCAGGTCCATCGCGGCTTCGCCGGTCGCATGCTGGAAATCATGAAGAAGAACAATGCCTTTTCCGTGCTTCTTCAACTTCGCCATCACCGACTGTCGGACCTGCTCGGGCTTGCGCATCTTGAAGTCGAAGGAATCGAGATCGGCTGAGAAGATGCCGATGTTGCGCTTGCCGAGATATTGGATGAGCTCCGGCGGTTGCCGCAGCGCCGGGAAGCGGAAATAGGGCGCGGTCGGTCCGCCGACCGCCCAGCGCACGGCGCTGATGCCCTTCTCGATCTCGTCCTTGGGATCGTACTCTACGGCCTCGACCTTGCCGTTGACGTTGCACCTGCCCTTGGTCTTGGACAGATCCTGGTGACACCAAGTGTGCGAGCCGATGGCGTGTCCGGCCGCGGCCACCTGCTTGAGGATCCCGGGCTCATACGTGGCGTGCAGGCCGATCGGGAAGAAGATCGCCTTGGTGCAGTGCGCGGCAAGCGCCGCGAGCACCGCCGGCGTATTCTTCGGCCAGGGCCCGTCGTCGAAGGTCAGCACCACCTCGCCTTCGCGCAGGAAATCGTAGCTTTTGAACTGTTCGGAGCCGAAGCCGGGGCCGCCGGTGGTGTCCACCTCGACGACGCGGGAAATGCCGATGGCATTGGGGTTGCTGCAGGTAGATGCGACCGGCGCAACCGGGGGCGACGCGGGCGCCGGGGCGGGTCCTGGCGCAGTCGTCGATGCAGCAGGAGCTTCCGCGACCATGGTCGGCGCGTCGCCGCCGCCGGCGGCGTTCGTGGCCGGTGCCGGGACATCGATGGTCGTCGTCACCGCAGAAGCGGGCCGTTCTTCAGAGGCCGCTTGCACGGGCGTTGGTGCGGGCCCCGAGAGGGAGGCCTTTTGAAAGAAGATCGCACCAAAAACCGCCGCGCATATGACGATCGCCAGCGCGGACGCGATTGCTGCCAGACGCATGTCCGACCTCCAAATCTGGATTGCTGCGAGCCCTTGGACGCAGCAGCCCCCGAGTTTCTGCCCATATCCTTAATCCCACCTTAAGTGGCCAATTCGAGGCGGAGTCAACCAAACAAGCAATTATTCGCGCAAAATCGGTCGGGTGTGGCGCTCCTGCCAGCTTGGGGGCCCGCCGGGCAGCGCCTTGGCCTCGAACACCCCCCGGGCGACCGCCCGGGCCAGCACGTTGGCGGCGACGGCGCCGAGCTCCGTGAGCTCGTTGACCGCGTCCGCGAGCGGCCGGCGGCCGGTCGCGGCGGCGAACACCGTGTCGCCGTCGAGCGTGGTATGGGCGGGGTAGATGGCGCGGGCGAGACCGTCCTGGGCGATGACGGCGAGCTCCTTGGTCTGCGCCTTGGTCAGGGCGGCATCGGTGGCGACGACGGCGATGGTCGTATTCTGGCCTGGCCGGCCTTTTGCGATCGGGGTGAGGGCGGCCGGCGGCACCTCGGACGGAGAGCCCAGCCCTCCGAACTCGCCGTCCACCTCGAACGGCGCGGCCCAGAAATGCGGTCCGGCGCCGACATTGACGCTGCCGCAGGCGTTGACCGCGACGAGCGCCCCCACGCTGTGGCCGTCGCGCGTGAGCGCGGATGCCGAGCCGAGCCCGCCCTTGAGGTTGACGGTGGTGGCGCCGAAGCCCGCCCCGGCGGTGCCGAGCGCGAAGCCCTCACCGGCGCGGGATGCGGCCGCATAGCCGAGGTTCCGGTAGGGCGGAAAGCGTCCCCAGTCCTTGTCGCCGCCGTTGAGCAGGTCGAACAGCGCAGCCCCGCAGACGATCGGTACGCGGATGTCGCCGATGGTGAAACCGCGGCCGCGCTCGCGCAACAGCGCCTGCACGCCGGCGCTCGCGTCGAGACCGAAGGCCGAGCCGCCGGACAGCACCACCGCGTCGATGCGCTCCACAGTGCGGTGTGGCTCGAGCAGATCGGTCTCCCGCGTCGCCGGCGCACCGCCGCGCACGTCGACGGCGACGGTGGCGGGCTCGGCGAAGACGATGGCCGTCACGCCGGAGGCGAGGCGCGCGTCGTCGGCCTGCCCGACCAGCACGCCGGCCACATCGGTGATGAGATTGCGTTTGGCCATATCGCCTCGCGGAACCTGCGCGGACCTAGTCTTTGGGCCTCATGCCGAGGCGCAACGTCCAAAGCGTAGCAGGATCACCTCCTCTTCACATCATGGGGAGTAATGCAGCGGTGACTTGCGCAAGGACGGAGAGGGGCCGCATTTAGGCGCATGGCCGCCGACGTCACCATCTTCGCCGCGCTCCTCGCCGGGCTTGTGAGCTTTCTGTCGCCGTGCGTGCTGCCGCTGGTGCCTCCTTATCTGGTCTTCCTCGCCGGCACCTCGCTCGAGCGGCTCGCTGACGCTGAGCCGGCGCCGCGCGTCAAGCGCGAAACCGTGGTCGCCGCGGTCTTGTTCGTCGCCGGCTTCTCGACCGTCTTCGTCGCGCTAGGAGCGAGCGCGAGCGTGATCGGCGCGCTGATACGGTTCTATTCGAGCGAGCTCGCGATCGTCGCCGGCGTCGCCATCATCGCCATGGGGCTGCACTTCCTCGGCCTAACCCCAATCAACTTCCTGTACCGGCAGGCGCGGATCGACATGCCGAAGCCGGTCGGCCTTTGGGGGGCCTATGCGATGGGGCTTGCCTTTGCGCTCGGCTGGACACCGTGTATCGGCCCGATCCTGGCGGCGATCCTGGCGGTCGCCGCGTCCAAGGCCACCGTCGCCAAGGGGGCCGGCCTGCTCGCGGTCTATTCGCTCGGGCTCGGCGTGCCGTTCATCATCGCCGCCCTTGCGATCGAGCCGTTTGCCGCCTTTCTCGCGCGCTTTCGCGCCCATCTCGCGCATGTCGAGCGGGTGATGGGCGGCCTGCTCGTGCTCACCGGCATCGGTTTCCTGGCGGGGTTCTTCACGCAACTGAACAGCTGGTTGATCGAGGCCTTTCCCGTGTTGCAGAGCATCGGCTGAGATCGAGTCGGTCCCGTGTCCCGGGCGGCAGCGCGCACGCGCGGCGAACGTCACCCCGCCATGAAAGCGAACCCGCCCCCGAACGGGGCGGGCTCATCTCGACGAGAAACGGGAAGGGCCGTCACTCGAGCTCAGAGTAGGTGATCTTGCCGCTCGGATCCTTTTTCCAGACATAGACCACGTAGTCGAGCCGTTTCACGTCGCCTTTCTTGTCATAGGACAAATCGCCTATGACGGTCTTGAACATCATGCCCGACTTGATCTGCGCGGCCACTTTCTTGGGGTCGAGGGATTTCGCGGCTTCCGCGGCCTGTTTGATGATCTGAACAGCGGCATAGCTGTAGAGCGTATAGGCTTGGGGCTCGAAATTCTTGGCGCGGAATTTCGCCACCACGTCCTTGGCCTGCGGGCGCTTGCGCGGATCGGGCCCGTAGGTCATCAACGTCCCTTCGGCGCCGGGGCCGGCGATCGCGGCGAACTCGTCATCGGTGATGCCGTCGCCGCCCATCAATGGCGCCTTCACGCCTTGGGCGCGCATCTGGCGCAGGATCAGGCCGCCGGTGTCGTGCAGGCCGCCCCAGTAAATGAGGTCGGCGCCGGACGCCTTGACCTTCGACACGAGCGCCGAAAAGTCCTTGTCGTCCTTGTTGACACCTTCGTAGAGCACCTCCTTCATGCCGCCCTTGTTGATCGTCGCCTTGGTCACGTCGGCGAGACCCTGCCCGTAGGTGGTCTTGTCGTGGATGACGGCGATCTTCTTACCCTTGAAATTCTTGAGGATGTAAGCGCCCGCGACCGCGCCCTGCTGGTCGTCCCGCCCGCAGGTGCGGAAGATGTTCCACATATTGCGTTCGGTGACTTGCGGGTTGGTGGCGGCCGGCGTGATTTCGAGGATGCCGTTCTCCTGGTACACCTCGGAGGCCGGCATGGTGACGCCGGAGTTGAAATGGCCGACGACGAACTTCACGCCGTCGCCGACGAATTTGTTGGCGACCGAAACGCCTTCTTTCGGATCGGCACGATCGTCGCCGACGAAAAGCTGGATCTTCTGCCCGAGGATGCCCCCGGCGGCATTGATGTCTTCCACCGCCTGCTCGACCCCGTTCTTGAGCTGCGCGCCGAAGGCGGCGCTGCCGCCGGTGAGCGGCCCGGCGATGCCGAGCTTGACCTGCGCCGAAGCGGGGTCCGCGAAAGCAAGGCCAAGACCGAAGGCGAGGCCGAGCGTGAGCCATTGTCTCATAGTGTCTTCCTCTGGATGACGGATAGGGGGCGTCCCGGCGTCCCGCGCGAGCCGCCGCGTTGGCCGCGATTCAAGCCGCAAACGGAGGAAATGTCACCCGGATTTTATCCGCCCGCGGCCGTCGTATCGTCGCGGCGCCGCCAGCGCAGCAGGCCCGCGCGCTCATTGATCCAGCTGTAGCGCGTGACCATTTGCGTGACCCGCCGCAGCCGGTAGCCGAGCAAGCCGGACGTCAGGCAGACCGCGTAGTCGACGAGATAATAGTGGAGCGACAGGAACTTGCTGCCGAACAGCGCAAAATGGATGAAGCGCACGGCAAGGCTCAGCAGCAGCATGTAGAGCGCAAGATGCCACCATGGCCGCCACGTGGTCGCGATCGCGCGGCCGGCGAGCCAAGCGGCGCCTCCGCCCATCACGACGCTGACGAGGAAGAACACGCCGAGGGAGTGTTCGTCGGAAAGAAAATCGGGAATCGAGAACCGCATTGATGAAATTTCGGTAAGGGAGGAACCAGGTCCTTGCCCGAGGCGAACCGACCGCGCGTCGGCGCAACACACGGGCGCAGATCTTGCGACATTGAAGCCCGGGCTTGCCGGCACCTCAAGCCAAATCGCGCGGTCAGTGTCGGCCGCCTTCGAGATAGGCCGCCTTGACTTCCGGTCGCGCCAGAAGCTCGTGGCCCGTCCCGCTCAGCGTGATCCGGCCGTTGACCATGACATAGCCGCGGTGCGCAAGCTTGAGCGCATGGAACGCGTTCTGCTCCACCAGGAACACCGTCAGCTTTTCCTCGCTGTTGAGTTGCCTGATCGCGCCGAAGATCTGGCGTACGATCAATGGAGCGAGCCCCAGCGAAGGTTCGTCGAGAAGCAGCAGTCGCGGCCGGCTCATCAGCGCGCGCGCGATCGCCAGCATCTGCTGCTCGCCGCCGGACAGCGTGCCGCCGCGCTGGTCCATGCGCTCCTTGAGACGCGGGAACAGCGCAAAGACCCGTTCGATGTCGGATCGAAAGTGCATGGAGCCGGCGACCGTCGCGCCCATCTGCAGATTTTCCAGAACGGTCATGCGCACGAAAATGCGGCGGCCCTCCGGCGCCTGCGCAATTTTGAGTCGCGCGATCTCGTGCGTCGGCAGCTCCGTGATGTCGCGGTCGGCGAAGCTGATGCGCCCCTCTCGCGCGCGCGGATTGCCGAAGATCGTCATCATCAGCGTCGATTTGCCGGCGCCGTTGGCACCGATCAGCGCCACGATCTCGCCCTCCTCGACGTGGAGGTCGATGCCTCGAAGCGCGGCAATGTGCCCGTAATAGGCCTTCACCGCGCGGATGGAGAGGAGCGGCGAGGTCACGGCATCCTCCGTTGCCCGCGGCCGGGCGCGCCGACGCCGCACCGCACTCGTCGCGGTTTCCGTGCCTTGCGTGTCATTGCGAGCCGGCGATGCCGGCCTGTTCCACGACTTTGCTCCATCGGGCGATCTCTGTCTGGACAAAGATCTGCAGATTGGCGACCGAGGGCGTGTCGACCGGAAGTAGGCCCATCTTGAAGATCTGCTCCTTGATCTCGCGCTGCACCATGAAGGTCTTGATCTCGGCGTGCAGGCGCTCGACGACGTCTTTGGGCGTCGCTGCGGACGCCACCACCATCTGCCACGACGCGGCATCGAACCCGGCCACGCCTTGCTCCGCGATCGGCGTCAGATCCGGCAGCGCGGCGACGCGTTCCTTGATGGAGACGCCGAGCGCGCGAACTTTGCCCTCGTTGATCAAACCCAGCGCCGGCGGGATGTCGCTGAACATCAGGTGCACGTGCCCGGCGGCGACATCGGTCAGTGCCGGCAGCGAGCCGCGGTAAGGTACGTGCGTCAGCTCGATGCCGGTCATGGTCTTGAACAGCTCCGGAAACAGATGATGGGGCGTACCTGGCCCAGCCGAAGCGAAGGCGAGCCACCGGGCCCGTCCCTGGCGAGCTTGACGAGGTCGGAGACCGATCGCGCCGGCAGCGACGGCGTCACGACGAGCACATACAGGCTGGAGACCACCAGCGCGAGCGGCACGAAGTCGGCGGCCGGATCATACGGAAGCTTCTTGTGCAGGCTGACATTGATCGCCATGACCGGAGCTGGCGCCATCAGCAGCGTGTAGCCGTCCCCCGCCGCGCGTGCGACCGAGACCGCGCTGGTGACGCCGCCGGCGCCCGGGCGATTTTGCCGGCATGCCGACGCTCACGGTTCTGCCCCGGTCCCGCCGTGCGCCACCTCTTCCTCCTCCACGCCGAGATAGGCGGCGACCACCTTGGGGTCGCTGCGGATCTCCGTCGGAGTGCCGTCGGCGATCTTCTGGCCGTGGTCGAGCACCACGATATGATCGGAAATTTCCATCACCACCGTCATGTCATGCTCGATCAGCAGAATTGAGGTCGCATGCTGTTCGCGGATAGCGTCGAGATAGCGGCCGAGTTCAGCGCTTTCCTGGGCATTGAGCCCTGCCGCCGGCTCGTCGAGACACAGCAGAACGGGGTCGGTGCACATGGCGCGCGCGATCTCGAGCCGGCGCTGGCCGCCATAGGGCAATTCGCCGGCCAAATCGTCGGCGCGCGCGATCAGCGCGGTCCGCTCGAGCCAGTAGCGCGCCTTGTCGATCGCCGCCCGTTCCGCCCGCGCATAGGCCGGCAGCCCCAGCGCGCCGAGTGCGGTAAATCCAGACGCCCACATCAGGGGATTGTGCTGGGCGACCAGCAGGTTTTCCAGCACCGTCATGCCTTGGAACAGGCGGATGTTCTGGAACGTGCGCGCGACGCGGGCCTGACGGGCTACCAGATAATCCGGCATGCGCTCGAGCAGGAACAGCATGCCGTCGCCGCGGGCGACGCTGCGCGTGCCCCGCTCGGTCAGCGCGCTCAGCTCTTGCCATACGCCGGGGTCGCCGAATTGCAGTGCGATGCGGCCCTCGGTCGGCTTGTAAAAGCCGGTGATGCAGTTGAACACGGTGGTCTTGCCGGCGCCGTTCGGTCCGATCAGGGCGGTGATGTCGCCGCGGCGTGCGCTGAAAGACAGATCGTTGATCGCGACGAGCCCGCCGAAGCGCATGCTCAGGTGCTCGACGCGAAGGATGGGCG
>JBAUOM010000806.1:0-8455 GCA_049579765.1 Xanthobacteraceae bacterium | reverse complement strand
CGCGAGGCCTGGTCGAGCGCATCGACGAGCAGCGGCCGCTCCCGTCCCTCCAGCCGCGCGGGCGCGAGCGCCGCCGGCTTGAGCACGCGCGCGACGAAATCGCGGACCGTGTCGCGGATTTGCAGCTGCTCCGGGCTGAGATGAAGGTCATACATGCCGTGCCTCCGGCCACGCCTGCGCCGCGGCGACCGTCGGCAAAACCAATGCGAGCGCGAGCCTTGCCGCGAGCCGGGCGAGATGAATGCGCATCTGCGTCCTCCCGATAGGCGCCTGCCGGTTATCGCCGGCATGGCCGTTGTCTCTGTTCTTTATCCTTGCACGGCGGCGGCGATCGCGTCTCCCATTTCCGTGGTGCTCGATTGTCCGCCCAGATCAGGGGTGAGGTGCCTGCGCTCGGCGATCACCGCGCCGGCCGCCGCCTGGATGCGGCTTGCGGCGGCGGTTGCCTTCGGCTCCGCCCACTTGCGGCCGAGCCAGGCGAGCAGCATCTGTCCCGACATGATCATGGCGTAGGGATTGGCGATGTTGCGTCCGGTGATGTCGGGGGCCGAGCCGTGGGTCGCCTGTGCCATCGCCTGCCGCTCGCCGACGCAGAGACCGGGCGCGAGCCCCAGCCCGCCGACGAGCCCCGCGCCGATGTCGGTGAGAATGTCGCCGAACTGGTTGGTCGTCACCACCACGTCGAACTGCTGCGGCGCCGTCACCAGCTTCATCGCGATCGAATCGATCATCATTTCCTCGAAGGTCACGTCCGGATATTCGCGCGCGACCTTGCGGCACTCCTCCGCGAACATGCCGCAGGCGAGCCGATAGACCGGTTCTTTATGCGCGGCGGTGACCTTCCTGCGCGTGCGGGTGCGGGCGATCTCGAAGGCCTCGCGCGCAACCCGGTTCGACCCCTTGCGGGTGATCACCCGCATCGCGACGGTGATGTCGTCGTTCGGCCGGAACTCGGGCAGGCCGGCGACGACGGTTTCGGAATAGAGCATGCCTTCGGTCAGCTCGCGCAGGAAGACGATATCGACGTTCCGATGCACGGAGGGGATCGTGGCGTGCGACAGCGACGGGCGCACCGCCGCGAACAGGTCGAACTTCTTGCGCACGGGCGGCATTACCCAAGTCGCATCGCCGCGCGGATAGGCCGCGTGCCCGATCGGTCCCATCACCCAGCCGTCGAGCTCGCGCAGGGCCTGTTCGGTCACCGCCGGGAGGGTATTTCCGTGCTGCTCGTGGCCGCGCTTACCGATCGGCAGCGGGAGCCAGTCGATTGCGAGCCGCTCGCGTGCCGCGGCGGCCTTCATCACCTTGACGCATTCCGGAACGACCTCGAGCCCGATGTCGTCACCCGGCAGGATCCCGATCCGCAATGTCACGTCCCCACGACGGCGCCGAGGTCTTGCGCGGATTGTATGAACAGACGATCGGCTTGCACAAGCCTGCGCCGGCGCGGCCGCTATTTCGCCTCGTCGGTCGGGTTCGCGGAGCGCCCAGAGGGCGCCGATCCGCGCGCAGACCCAACGATCAGGTCCGGGTCCTGGTTACGCGCGGAGCCAACCAGTCGAGATGCAACGCGCGGACCGCGCGCAGCCAACCTGCGCTTGGTTGCGCGGCCTTGCGGCCGCGGCCGCCGAAGTAATCTTCGCGCACGCATCTGCAGATGGCGGCGATCAGCAGCACGTGGCCGACCGCGGCGATGACCACGAAAGCCGCGACGAAGAAGTAGACGATCAACTCGATGGACATAGCGAATCTCCCGCGTCACGGTGAACGCTCGCACCCTCCCCATTCGTCGGCCGGAGCTCGACGAGCGCCTGCGCGGCTTCGTGCGCCTGATCGGCGTCCTGCGCGATGCGGCTCAGATAAGGCTGCACGGCGCGGCCGAGCGCGGTGAGCGCGATGGCGGGTTTGCGTTCGAACAACGCACCGCCGAGTCGCTGTTCCAGCGCGCTGATCGCATTGGTCAGCGATGGCTGGGAGACGCCGCAGCGTCTCGCCGCGCGGGTGAAGTTGCGCTCCTCGCACAGTGCGAGGAAGTAGCGGATCTGGTGCATTTGCATGTTTTCCAACCCTCGAGGCTTGAATAGCGGGCGGACCATGCCATCGCGGTCGGCATTTGACGGTGATCTACATCACAGAGACGACAGTTCCTTGTTGCCGCCTTTCGGGATTGTGGCGGAAGCACCGCTCGATCAGCCCCAGCAGGGCGGTCGGCAAGAGCGATACGGGACGCAGTTCGTCGAAATGTCATACGGTGGCGGCCGTGGCGCCTTACCGTCTCCAGACGTCGGATTTCCTGCCTGCCCTGACCGTGCCGCTGGACTTGCCGCCGGTCGGCACCGCGCAGCGTCGGGCCGGGTCCTTCGCACGCCTGCTTTGTGTGGTACCATGATGGCGGGTAATTGCGACGGGAAGTGCCATGACAGGCATTGCCGAGTGGCTCGCTTCAATCGGCCTGGAAGAACACGCCCAACGCTTCACCGAGAACGCCATTGACCTCTCGGTCATCCGCGATCTGACGGATGAGGACTTCAAGCACCTCGGCGTCCCGCTGGGGCATCGCCGCAAGATGCTGCGCGCCATTGCCGAGCTTGGCGGGACCGGTCTTGCCGGCGCCGCAACAGAGATCGAGCCGGCGCCGCGGGACGAGCGACGGCACCTGACCGTGATGTTTTGCGATCTGGTCGGTTCGGCTGCCCTGTCGGCGCGGTTGGACCCGGAGGACATGTGGGAGGTGATCGCGTCCTATCACGCCCATATCGGCGAGGTCATCGGCCGTCACCAGGGCATGATCGCCCGATACATGCGCGACGGCGTGCTCGCCTATTTCGGCTATCCGCGCGCGCAAGAGGATGACGCCGAACAGGCCGTGCGCGCCGCGCTCGCACTCGTCCATGCCGTGGCGAATTTCCGCACCCATGTCGATGCCGCGCTGCAGGTTCGCATTGGCATCGCGACGGGTACGGTCATTGTGACCGAGCTTCTCATCGATGAAACCCCGGCCGAGCAGGCCGTCGTCGGGGAGACACCGAACCTTGCCGCCCGCCTGCAGACGCTGGCGGAGCCAGGGACGGTGCTGATCTGTCCGAGCACGCGCCGGCTCACGGGGGGGCACTTCGATTACCGCGACCTCGGCCCCGTCGCGCTCAAGGGCTGGGCGGAGCCGGTGCCGGTCTGGCAGGTGCTGGGGGCGAGCGGCGTGGAGAGCCGGTTCGAGGCGATGCACAAGACCAAGCTGCCGCCGCTGTTCGGCCGTGACGAGGAAATAGACCTGCTGTTGCGCCGCTGGCGACATGCCACGCAGGGGGAAGGCCGAGTGGTGGTGCTCGCCGGGGAGCCGGGGATCGGCAAGTCGCATATTGCGCTAGCGCTCGGCGAGCGGCTTCAGAGCGAACCGCACATCACGTTGCGCTATTTCTGTTCGGCGCACCATACCAACAGCGCGCTCTTCCCATACATAGGCCAGCTCGAACGCGCCGCGGGGTTCGAACGCGGTGACCTGCCGATGGACAAGTTGTCCAAGCTCGACGCTCTGGTTGCGAAATCCACGGCGAACCCGGAACAGGTGGCGATGCTGGCCAGCCTGTTCGCGCTGCCGGTTGGCGACAGCCACCGACTGCAGGACTTGACCCCGCAGAACCGCAAGGAGAAGACGCTGGCGACGTTGTTGGCTCAGCTCGACGCGTTGGCCGCGCGACTGCCGATTTTCGTGATTTTCGAGGATATTCACTGGATCGACCCCACGTCCCTGGAACTGCTCACCGCCACGGTGGAGCGTGTGCCGCAGCTTCCGGTCTTGCTGCTCGTCACGACCAGGCCCGAATTCACCCCGCCTTGGCCGAGCTACCCGCATGCGACGACGATCCTGCTCACGCGCCTGGGCCGGCGTGACGGCGCGGCGCTGGTGGAGCGGGTGGCCGGCGGCAAGACCCTGCCGAAGGAGGTGACGGAGGAGATTCTCGCTCGCACCGACGGCGTGCCTTTGTTCATCGAGGAGCTGACCAAGACCGTGCTGGAGAGCGGGCTGATGCGGGAACGGGACGGGCATTTCGTGCTCGAGCATCCGCTGCCGTCTCTGGCGATCCCCACAACCTTGCACGGGTCGCTCGCGGCGCGCCTTGATCGCCTGGCACCGGTGCGGGAGGTGGCACAGATCGGCGCGGTCGCGGGTCGCGACTTCCATTACGAATTGCTCAGCGCCGTCGCCGGGCTGCCGAAGGAGAGATTGGAAGATGCGCTTGACCAGCTGGTGCGGGCGGAATTGGTTTTCCGCCGGGGCGAGATTCCACACGCGGTTTACACCTTCAAGCACGCGCTGGTGCGGGACGCCGCTTATGCCGGCCTTCTGAAAAGCCGGCGTGCGCACCTGCACGCCGCCATTGCCAACGCGCTCGAGCAACAGTTCCCGGAAATGGCGCAAACTCAGCCGGAAACGTTGGCACATCATCTCACGGAAGCCGGACTGATCGAAAAATCGATCGGTTACTGGCTGCGGGCCGGCAAGAACGCGGCCCTGCGCTCGGCCAACCTCGAGGCCATCGCGCACCTTCAGCGCGGAATCGAGCTGACCGGCCGGTTGCCAGCCAGCGAGGGCAGGGATCAATCCGAGCTCGATTTGCAGCTGGTCTTGGGGCCGTCCCTCATTGCCACACACGGGCCGGCCGCGAGCAAGGCGGTGGCGACCTTCACCCGCGCTCGGGAGCTGTGCGAGCGACTGGGAGAGCCGCCGGAATACCTCCAGGTGATGTTCTGGCTGGCGACCGTGAACGTCGTGCGGGGCGAGTTGCCGCAAGCCCTCGAGGCGATCGCAGACTTGCCGAGCGTCGCCGCAGCGCGCGCCAATCGGCCGGCCTTGATCAATGCGGTCCGCGGGCAAGCGATGATTCTCATGTTCATGGGACGCGTCGTGGAAGCCCGTGAGACACTCGAACGCGCCGCCGAGGTGTTCAATGCGAGTGAGGAAGCCGACAGGATGGCCGCGCGGGCAGCCGGGCAGGATGCCGGAGTGTCGATGCTGGTGCTCGCGGCGTGGGTATCTTGGATTCTCGGTGAAGTCGACGAGGCGGTTTCGAAAATGGCCGCGGCGCTCGAACGCGCCGATGAGCTCCAGCATGCGCACACGCACGCCTATGCCTGGTACTACGCCTCGGTTCTCCATGCTCTGCGCGGCGAGCCGGAAATCGCCCGCGCCTACGCGGAGCGTTGTCTCGCCATATCGGAGCAGCACGAATTCAGCCAGTGGCTCGGGCTGTCGCGCGCGGTTCGCGGCATCTGTGCGGCCGTGCTGGATGCCTCGGGCGCCCCGCTCGACGAGGTGAAGACCGCGCTGGATCAGTATCAACGCGCGGGCTATCAGCTCGGGGTCACCGTGCACTTCGCGCTGCTGTGTCCCGCCCTGCTGCTCGGCAACGAACCCGATGCGGCCCTCGAGGTGATCGAGCACGGGCTCTCGGTCGTCACCCACAACAGTGAGCGGTTTTTCGAGGCCGAACTCTATCGACTGAAAGCCCGCGCGCTGCTCGTGCGCGGCGCGCCGGATGCCGAGGCGGAAATCCTGCTCGACCAAGCGCTGCAAACGGCCCGCAGCCAGCAGGCGCTATCGCTCGAGCTGCGCGCGGCAACCGACCTCGCCAGGCTCTGGCTGAATCAAGGCAAGCGCAACGACGCGCGCGACGTTCTCGAACCCGTCTACCGCCGTTTCAGCGAAGGCTTCGATACGCACGACCTCAAGGAGGCTAACGCGATCCTATTACAGCTTTGATGTCGCTCTCCTCCATATGAGGTTGCAGCACGTCTCTGATCTGAGCTTCCTTGAGATCGTCGGGGATCATCAGGGGGGTGCCCGGTTTATGGAGGTGTTTGTAGGCCTCGTAGAGCTTGTGCGCAGCCTCGGCTGCGAGCCTTCCGCGACTGACGCCATGATCGAGATTGCTGCGTGACCACTGGAAGTTGATCTTGCTGTCGACTTTCATCTCGACCAAGATGCCATCCCATACGGGGCCGATCTTTTTATGCTGCTCGTCACCCTTCTGATGGTCGCCTTTCTGACCTTCGGTCTTCTGCGCTTCGGCCCACTCTTGGGCTCTCCGGTTGTTCTCGTGCACGTGATATTTGAATAGCTTGACGTCGTCCTCGCCGACGGTCGCCGCGAACAGCTCGCAAAGATTGGCCAGCGCATCGTGCAGGTTGGCAGGCTTGCGAATCTGATGAACATCGACGATCCGGCTGACCCAGATCTCGTCGAGCGGATCGTCGGGATGGTGGTGATCTTTCAGCAAATCGTAGAAATTGACCGTGTCGACCAAAGCGCCTTCGCAATAGGTCTCTCCGTCGACCTTTATGGTCTGCTCGATGTACGGCAGAGCCGAGCAGGCGCATAGGCTTTCGGCACTGACCGGCTTGTGGCCTTTGCTGCCCCATCTTGGCGACTTATTGGCGAAAATGTCGATGTTCTGCTTTCGGACATAGAACGCATTGTGGAAGATGAACGGACGCCCACGCGCGTTCAGCTCATCGAACTTGATGTCGGTCAGGAACTTGCTGTCTTTGTAGTAGAGCCTGGATCGGCCGTCGATCGCCGACTTGTAGATCATCGCGGTCAAGAACCGCGCCATCGGATTGACCGCAAGGACGTGATTGAGCGTCCATCGATTAAAATCGCCTTCGCTGAAATTCCTCCAATTGTCGCGGTCGCGCAGGAGAGACAGCGTGTAGGCCAGGGACTCCATCATGTGCCGAGGCAGGAATGCATTCTTGTAATTCTCCGGATCCAATAAAAACTTCAGCAATGCCTCGGCGTTGCCGACCCAATCCGGCGTAAACACCGTATTGATCGGGAAGCTTTGAAACGACTTATCGTCGCGAAACACCTCGCGGAAAAAATTATAGGTTTCTTCGATCTCCTTACCCTTTGTGGCCTGATTGTAGACGATCCCCACCCAGGCGCCGATACACGACAGCGCCCATATGGAGTTCTCGTTGCCGAAATCCACATGCTTGTCTTTCAGGGCTTTCAGTGCGCCAATGTGCAAACCGACCGCGGGCCCGCCGCCAGCCAGACAAATCGCGCGCTTCACCTTCGTCGCGGTGCTGGTCTCGCTCGCGGGCATCGTCCCCAGGTAGGCGTTGATCACCTCCATCGCAGCGTTCCACGCTCCCGGCGAGGTCGCCGCCAGTTGCCCGAGCCTCGTGATGGCTTCCGACCTGCTTGCCTCGGTCGGCGCGCTCAGCACCATCTTCTTCAGTGTTTCAATCATTGTGATCGCGGTGGTCGGGTCGACGTGGGCGCGGGCCGAAGCCGGGCCGGACGCGGTTGCGCCGCTCGACGGTGCGCCGGCCGCGCCTGTGCTGCTCGACCCACTGCTGGCGCTCGACCCGGCTGACGGAGTCTTCGTTTCCTTGTCGCTGCCCTTTCCACCTGTGTCAGGCGTATTCATCTGGCACCCCCGTGCAATTGGACCACACCTACGACATCCTCGGTGCTAAAGCCCCGTATTCACATCAGTTTCTTTTCAAACCGCTCATCATCCTGCGGTTGATCTCGCCTCTTCCGCAACCTCTATGCTATCTCGGCAGGCATCGGGGTCAACGCCTAAGTGAATTGCCGAGCGAAACGCGTCTCTCATGGTCAGATCCAGGACGAACTACCATGGCGCACTGCTCGGCTCGGGCATGAGGACGGCATCCGCCAGCTCGCGATTGATGACGCCGTGGATGAACGCGACGTCGTCCACGACCGCGAAATGGCTGCCGTCCCGGATGTGAACCTGCAGACGTGAATTGGTGAAACGTCCCCAGCCCAAGGCGTGCCGGCGCGACACATAGGGATCGCCCTTCGCCGCGAAGCACGTGATCGGAACCTCCCACGGCGGCTCGCGCACGAACTGGTAGTTGCTCGCCATCTGAAACTCGGCGCGTACGACCGGCAGCATCAGATCCCGCAAGTCGGGCTCGTCGAGCAGTTGCTCCGTCGCCCGAACATTGAAATGGCGGATGAGCTCGGCGAAAACGTCATCGGGCTGGTGGTAGGCCGGGAGGCTGATGCGGAATTCCGCCAGCTTCAGCAGATCGTGCATCAAGCGTTCTTCGAATGAACCCTGGCCGATGATCCGATCGGGCGGTCGCGCGCCCGAGGCGAACAAGTGTTGCGGCCGCAACGCGGTGGTATGCATGAGGCGGCGTGCCGTCTCATACATGGTCAGGGCACCCAGGCAATGGCCGAAGAAGGCGAACGGCCGGTCCAGCAGCTCGCCCATTTCGGCAACGAGCTGATCGACGAATTCGTTGATGTCGGAGATCGGCGTTTCGGTGATGCGGCCGAGGCGGCCGGGCGGCTCGATTGCCACCACTTCGACGGTCGGGTCGATGCACTGCGCCCAGCCGCGATAAACCGCGGAGCCTCCGCCGGCGAACGGGAAGCAGAACAGGCGGAGCCGGGGCGTCGCTCGCGGACCTACGA
>JBAUOM010000805.1:0-5393 GCA_049579765.1 Xanthobacteraceae bacterium | reverse complement strand
GTGCTGCGCGGCCCCGCGGCGGGCCGCTTGCCCGGGCCGCGCGCCTGCCTCGCCTCGATGAGACCGACAGCCTGTTCGAGCGTGATCGCGTCCGGGGTCATGTCGGAGGGCAGCGTGGCGTTGACGCCGTCGTGGCTCACATAGGGCCCGTAGCGTCCGTTCTTCACCACGACGGGACCGCCGTTGTCTGGATGATCGCCGAGCGCACGTCCGGGATCCCCTCCAAAGCGGCCCTTGCGGGGCCCCTTGGCGCGCTTCTCCGCGATCAGCGTCACCGCGCGGTTGAGACCAATGCTGAGTACGTCCTCGCCGGCGGTGAGATTGGCGTAGGTCTTGCCGTGCTGGACATAGGGTCCGAAGCGGCCGATGCCGGTGATGATCGGCTCGCCGTCGTCGGGATGCTTGCCGACCTCGCGCGGCAGCGAAAGGAGTCCGAGCGCGCGCTCGAGATCGAGGTCATCGGGAGACTGGCCCTTCGGCAGGCCGGCGCGCTTGGGTTTTTCGCCGTCGACGGCTTCGCCGAGCTGCAGATAGGGCCCGAACCGACCCGAGCGCAGCGTCACCTCGAGCCCGGTTTGCGGATCTTCGCCGAGCTTCTTGATGCCGTCGGTGCCGCCGTTGCCCGGCGCGAACTGGCGGGTGTAGCGGCACTCCGGATAATTGGTGCAGCCGATGAACCCGCCGAACTTGCCGAGCTTGAGCGAGAGCCAGCCGGTCTCGCAATTCGGGCACTTGCGCGGATCGCTGCCGTCCGCGCGCGGCGGGAACAGATGCGGCGCCAGCATCTCGTCGAGCGCGTCGATGACTTGCGCCACGCGCAGCTCCTTGATGTCGCCGACCGCGACGGTGAATTCGCGCCAGAAGTCGCGCAACAGGTCGCGCCAGGCGATCTCGTTGTTGGAGATGCGGTCGAGCTGCTCCTCGAGGTCGGCGGTGAAGCCGTATTCGACATAGCGGGCGAAGAAGCTCTCCAGAAAGGCGGTCAGCACCCGCCCCTTGTCCTCGGGAATGAGCCGCCGCTTGTCGATGCGCACATAGCCGCGATCCTTGAGCACCTGCAGGATCGAGGCATAGGTCGAGGGCCGGCCGATGCCGAGTTCCTCCATGCGCTTGACCAGCGAAGCTTCCGAATAGCGCGGCGGCGGTTCGGTGAAGTGCTGGGTGGCGTCGATCCGGCGCTTGGCGAGGCTTTCGCCCGCGCTCATTTCCGGCAGGCGGCGACCGTCCTCGTCGTCGGCGACGTCGTCCTCGCCCTCCTGGTAGAGCGTGAGGAAGCCGTCGAACTTCACCACCGTGCCGGTCGCGCGCAGATCGATGACGCGGCCTCCGGCCGTAGCGGTAATGTCGGCGGTGGTGCGCTCGAGCTCGGCCGATTCCATCTGGCACGCCATGGTACGCAGCCAGATCAACTCGTAGAGCCTGGCCTGATCGGCATCGAGGAACCGTTTGGTGTCCTTCGGGCGGCGCGCCACATCGGTCGGCCGGATCGCCTCATGCGCCTCCTGGGCATTTTTGGCCTTGGTCTGGTACCGGCGCGGTGCGTCCGGCAGATAGCGCGCGCCGTACTCGGTGCCGATCAGGCGGCGGGCGGCGGCGAGCGCCTCCTCGGCGATGTCGACGCCGTCGGTGCGCATATAGGTGATGAGGCCGATGGTCTCGCCTTCGATGTCGGCGCCTTCGTAGAGCCGCTGGGCGACGCGCATGGTATGGGCGGGCGCAAAGCCGAGTTTGCGGCTCGCCTCCTGCTGTAGCGTCGACGTGGTGAATGGTGGCGGCGGATTGCGCCGGGCCGGCTTCGCCTCGATATTTGCAACGGTGAAGGCGGCGTTTTCCAGCGCCTGCTTGAACGCCTCGGCCTCGGCGCCGGAACCGATGTCGAGGCGCTGGATTTTGCGGCCGTCGGCGCCGACCAGCCGCGCCTCGAACTCCTCGCCGCGCGGCGTCGCCAGCGTCGCAATGAGCGACCAATATTCGCGCGCAACGAATTTTTCGATCTCCAGCTCGCGGTCGCAAACGAGCCTCAGCGCTACCGATTGTACGCGGCCGGCGGAGCGCGCGCCGGGAAGCTTGCGCCACAGCACCGGCGAGAGCGTGAAGCCGACCAGGTAGTCGAGTGCGCGGCGGGCGAGATAGGCGTCGACCAGGGCGCCATCGATGCCGCGCGGGTGCTTCATCGCGTCGAGCACCGCCTGTTTGGTGATGGCGTTGAACACCACCCGCTCGACCGCCTGTCGTTTGAGGGCGTTTTTCTCCTTGAGCACCTCGAGGACATGCCAGGAGATGGCCTCGCCTTCGCGATCGGGGTCGGTGGCCAGGATCAGCTTGCTCGCCCCCTTGACCGCGCGGACGATGTCGTTGAGGCGCTTCTGCGACTTGTCGTCGACCTCCCAAAGCATGCGGAAATCGTGTTCGGGGTCGACCGAGCCGTCCTTGGCCGGAAGGTCCCGCACGTGGCCGAACGAGGCCAAGACCTCGTAGCCGGAGCCAAGGTATTTGTTGATCGTCTTGGCCTTGGCCGGCGACTCGACGACGACGATATTCATGAAACTCCAATAAGTTAGGAACGGAACCGGCGCGGTGAGGGGGCACGGTCGGCGCGCGGTTGTCGCGGCGAAAGATGGGGATGTCAACCCTTCCTGTCAAACCGGGCGGCTCGCTGCGGTGGCGGCCGAGTCTCGGGGAGACGAAATGGCAGGGGACACAGCCGCCAGAAGGCTTGATTATATTTATCAAGTAAGTTCAATAGTTTGTATTTAAATAAAGATATTATGGATTAGCATGAGGGCGGGCTGATCAATGTCAGATCTTGCGGCTGTCGTACGCCCATTGCAGCAGGGCCTGTCGCTGTCGCCGGCGGCAGGTCAGGTCGCCAAGGTCGCAATGCCGCTCGATCTGCCGGACGTGCCGGCGCATGGCTTTCCAGCGCTTGATCTGCCGCCGGTCTTCATCGGGCAACCGGCGGCCCATGCAGTAGCGACAATACCATTGGAACCAGCCCGCGCGGGTCGTCGGGATGGGTCCACCCCTTCGCGCGCCAGACCGATAGCGGCAGGCCGGCGGCGACCCCGAAGAAGTTCTGCGCGCAGTCGCGGCGGCGGGGGGACAGCTTGGCCTGGGTGAACCAGCTCTTTGGAAATTCCTTTTGCGTATCCGTCATGTATTTGCCGCCGAACACCCCGAGCCGCAGCATCTCACGCGGCGTGAGTTCCGGTCTGAACTCCGGATCGAAATTGCGGCCGATCGGCGCGATGCGGACGTAGCGGTAGCCCGATTGCATCTTGTCGTGCACGACGATGGTGCGTTTGCCTACGGCGCTTTTCGCGCCGTTTCAGGGTGCGCATTCGCCGGATCGGTCGCGCGGAGCTTGCCGCCGATCGCCGGCGCACGCGGACTGTCGGATGACGCGGCGCGCGCCGTGCCCAGTCTCGAGCAGGGAACCGCGCCGCGGCGGCGTCACGACTTGGTGATGAGGCGGAGCAGGCCGTCCCCGTAGCGGTCGAACGTGTCGCGAATAATCCTTCGTACGGACTCGATGTCGAAGCCGCCGCGCTGCCATAGGTCCGGATTGTCGGTGATCTTCTGCCGCCAGTCCTGGAACACTTCTGCAAAGCTGCGCTGACCGTCGAGCGCCGACAAGTCCATGACGAGAACCACCGCATCGGGCTTGAAACGGCTTTCGGACGGAGCCCAAGCGATGAGGAACGGCCCGCGACGGCTGGCCAATCCTTCTTTCTGCCTGTCGGCATCCTGGATCGCGTCGAGCCCGAGGCGCAGCGCGTAGTTGGTGACGAGGTGCGTGCAGTCGGCGCGCTGTGCTTCGGGCGTGTTCTTCTTGCCGATCGGCCAGTAGGTGATCATTTGCTCCGATAGCGGCGTGTCGGGCGGCAGCTCGTCCTGGGCCATCAGCGTCGCCTTGTAGGCCTCGCACACCGCTTTGTAGCGTTCGATGTCATGCGGGAGCGGCCGAGTGGTGAAGGCCACGATGCCGTAGCCGGCGAGCTCGCGTGGCGGCATCTCCGCCGGTTCGATCAGCGCGCGCACCGCGCGCACTCTGGCGTTTTGCCGGGGCCCAGCCGAAGGAGCGGCGGCGGGCGACTGACGCTGGTATTGGTAGCGGTATTGAGTTCCCCCCGTTGGTGGTCGGCCAGGTCCGGAAGAAGATCCGCCGACGCGGCCGGCATTTGTGGGCGCTGTCCGGGGAGCGGGCGCGGCCGGTGCCGTCTCGGCCGGTGCTGTAGCGGTCGGTGCCGGCGGGGGCGCCGGCGCCACCGTTTCGTATTTCGCGGCCGGCGGCGCCATCTTCGGCGCGGTGGCCGGTTGGCGGTGCTTCTCCTCTTCTTCCTTGTCGCAGAAAAGGTACGGCCGGCCGTTGTCGTGGCGGATGACGCAGCCTGGGCGATGGCTCTCTTGCCCATGCGCTCCCCATGCCAGGATGAAAGGCGCCGCGGCGATGGCGCAGGCGAGGGATGCGCGCGTCAGCTTCAAGATTTTGTAGGCCACAGCAGCCTCCCCACTCCGCTCACGAAGGCGAAGACGACGATCGCCAAGAGGGCCTGCCCGCCATTGCTGTCGGGCTGAATCCAGTACAACGCCAACAGGCTCGCAACGAGGCCAAGGCCCCCGAGAACTCCAATCTGCATCAGCATGATACGGCGCTCGGGTACACGATTGTGTGAAATTCATCACACAACCGCTGATCAGACAAGGCGAAGATGGGGGAGCAAATCCAAATCCCGGCCGGAAGGCTGCGGCAGCGCCGCGCCGAGTCCAGCCGAGCCGGGCATGTTCGCCAAACGAGTGCGCGGATCATCCCGACCCGACGGCGGCAGCCGGCATCCGCCAG
The DNA here is from genome assembly GCA_049579765.1 of Xanthobacteraceae bacterium. Classification (GTDB taxonomy): domain Bacteria; phylum Pseudomonadota; class Alphaproteobacteria; order Rhizobiales; family Xanthobacteraceae; genus VAZQ01. Next base: position 550 of record JBAUOM010000805.1, on the reverse strand, counting down.
CCACCGGCGGCTCCTCGGGGCGCACCGCGTGGGTGCTATCGCAGGTTCGGCGGTTGGGATATAAAGCGTCTTGACTTGGTGACCGCGCAGCGATCCGGCCGAGGAGACCCCGTCGTGCGAATGATTATTCTTATTGCGGCGGCGTGCATGGTGGTGGCGTCTGCTGACGTTGCGCGCGCCGAGGGGGCTTGGTGCGCGCGCGACGCCGACGGCTGCACCAATTGCGGGTTCCACACGCGTGCCCAATGTCAGGCCACGGTTGCGGGAACCGGAGGGTCGTGCGAGCGCAATGCGGGTTCCTCGGCGTCTGCCGACCTGCGCGGACGCAAACAGCGCAGCAACTAGCGTTCACTCGCCCCCTATCCAGAGTGCCGTCCGCGCGGTTTCCCGCTGTCGTCAGAGCAAGGACACCAGTGCGCCGCCGTGGCGTTCGAGCCGTCCTGCCAGCTCGAGCTCGAGCAGGACCATGCGTACGACAGCGGGGGAGCTTTCTGCCAAGCGCGTGACATCGTCGACCGGCACCGGCGTAGGTCCGAGCAGGGCCACGATG
>JBAUOM010000804.1:0-3172 GCA_049579765.1 Xanthobacteraceae bacterium | reverse complement strand
CACCATGGCCGCGCTCGACCGCGCGCTGGCGCGCGGACAGCGCTGGTCGGGCTTGCTCGACGACCTTTGCCGGATTCCCGCCCGCGCCTGCCGCCTGCGTCCGCGCCGGCGGCGCGGCGAGGACGATGCCGGAGACGAGGAGACGGCCGCCGCGTAGAGCCAACTAAGGAACCGTGCAAGGGAGGACAAAATGCGCGCAGTGCTGAGGGCCTTTACGGCGTCGGTCTGGGCGATGCTCGCGTTCGCGGCTGCGGTGCCGTCGGCCGCGGCGCAGACCGACCAATACCCGTCGCGCCCGGTCACCATCGTTGTCCCCTTCCCGCCGGGCGGCTCATCCGATGTGGTGACGCGGCTGGTGGCGGCAAAGCTCGCGGAGAATCTGAAGGCCAACGTGGTGATCGACAACCGCGGCGGCGGTGGCGGCGTGCCGGCCGCGATTGCGAGCAAGCAGATGGCGCCCGACGGGTACACGCTGCTCCTCGCCAACAACGGCCTATTCGCGATCATGCCGGCACTGAGCGCCGACATCCGCTTCGATCCGGTCGAGGATTTCCAGCCGATAACGCCGCTGTTCTCGTTTCCGAGCGTGCTGGTGGTGCCGTCCGGGTCGCCGGCCCGCAGCGTCAAGGAGCTGGTGGAGATCGCCAAGACGAAGCCCGGCGGCCTGAACTATGCCTCACAGGGTGTCGGCTCCGGCGGCCACATCCTGGGCGAGATGCTGCGGCTACGCTCGGGCGCGCCTCTCGTGCACGTGCCCTACCGCGGTGCCGGACCCGCGGTTCAAGACCTTGCCGCCGGCAATGTCGATCTCCTGTTCAGCTCGTATGTGTCGGCGATCGGCCAAGTGCAGGCCGGCCAGCTCCGCATCTTAGGTTGGACCGCAAGCAAGCGGACGCCCGCGCTCCCGGACGTGCCCACCATGGCCGAGGCCGGCTATCCGGGCGTTGAGCTTGAAATCTGGCAGGGCATCGTGGCTCCGGCCGGCACGCCGCCCGCGATCGTGCGCAAACTGAACGCGGAGTTGGTCAGGGCGGCCACGTCCCCGGACGTGGTGCAGAAGGTCGCAGCCCAGGCGGTCGAGATGACCACCAGTACGCCCGAGGACTTCGCCAAGCTCCTCGCCTCCGATATCGCGCGGCTCGGCAAGCTGATCCGCGACGCTGGAATCAAGACGCAGTAGCAACGCGAACGCACGGGAACGCCGAAGAACCGAAGGCATGGCGGAGTGCCTCGCCGCATGCGATCCCCTGCCTTTAGCGCATGTCCCGGAAAAGTGGGCACCGGTTTTCCGCCCAGGACATGCGCAAAGCCAAGGAATCTAGAGCGCGTCCCGATTCGACCTAATCGGGATGCGCTCTAGGGAAGGCCGGGGAGAAAACGGCACCGAGCGATACCGGTTTGCTGAAGCATGATCCCGAAAAGTGTGCAGCGGTTTTCGGAAAAGATCTTGCTCAGACAAGAAGCTAGTGTCCCGATTCCGAAGTTCGCATCATTGTGCGGCATCCTCGTTTGCGAACTTCGGAATCGAAGGACACTAGCAACTTATTGATCTAGTGTGGATCGGGATGACGATTCGAAGAAAAGTCATCCCGATTTAGACCGGCACCCGCACGGTCGCCCGCAATCCGCCGAGCGGGCTGTCCGACAAGATGATGTCGCCGCCGTGGGAACGCGCGATGTCGCGCGCGATCGCAAGCCCGAGCCCGGTGCCGCCTTCGTCCTGATTGCGCGCGTCGTCGAGGCGCAGGAACGGCTTGAACACCTCCTCGCGCAGATGCGGTGCGATCCCGGGGCCGTCGTCGTCGACGGTAACGGTGAGCCAGCGGTGATCGCGCTGGCCGGTGATCGAGATCGAGGGCGCATAGCGCGCGGCGTTGGAGACCAGATTGCCGAGACAGCGCTTGAACGCCGCCGGCCGCACCGTGACGATCGGGTGGCCGCGGAAATGCACGCTCGACTTGTGACCGTTGCGCTCGGTGTCGGCCTTGAGCTCCTCGAGGAAGGCGCCCATGTCGGTCGGCGCCGACTGCTCGCCGGAGTCCCCGCGCGCGAAGGCGAGATAGGCCTCGAGCATGCGGCCCATTTCGTCGACATCCTTCTTCATCGCCTCGATCTCGGGGCTGTCGCCGAGCAGCACCAACTCGAGCTTGAAGCGGGTGAGGATGGTGCGCAGGTCGTGGGACACGCCGGCGAGCATGGCGGTACGCTGCTCGAGGGTGCGCTCGATGCGCCGCTTCATCTCGATGAAAGCCAGTGCCGCGCGACGGACCTCGCGGGCGCCGCGCGGGCGGAAGTCCGGAACCTCGCGTCCCTTGCCGAAGCTTTCGGCGGCATCCGCCAGCCGCAGGATCGGCCGGATCTGGTTGCGCAGGAACAGCACCGCGACCGTAATGAGCACCAGCGAGGTGCCGACCATCCACGCCAGGAAGATGTGGGAATTCGACACGTAGGCGGCGCGGCGGGGCGCGAACACCCGCATCACCGCATTGTCGAGCTTGATCCGCAGCTCGACCAACGCCGAACGCCCGACGGTATCGACCCAGAACGGCCGGCCGATCTGCTTGCGCACTTCCTCGGAGAGCGCCTGGTCGACCAGCGCGAAGAACGGCTTCGGTCCGGGCGGGGGCAGGTCGTTGACCGGCAGGAAGTCGACGACGAGGCCGAGCTTCTCCTGCGCGATGCGGCGCAGCTTCGCGTGATCGGCGTCCTGCGGATAGACCTTGTAGACCTCGATCAGGGTGGCGATGTCCTGCACCACGCCGGCGGACAGCCGTTGCGTGACCAGGTTGTAGTGCCGCTCCATGAACATGTAGGCGACCACCGACTGCAGGACCACCATGGGCGCGATGATGATCAGCAACGCGCGCGCATAGAGCCCTTTCGGCATGACGTTTTTCACCGTCATGGTCGTGCGGTCGTAGAGCTCGTAGAAGCGGCTTGCCGCCGTGCGCAGCACGCTGAGGCCCGAGCGCAGCGCGGCGATGCCGATGTCGAGGCTCGTCATGGCGCGGTCACCAGCCGGTATCCGATCCCGCGCACGGTCTGCACCAGCAGCGGATTGGCGGGATCGTGCTCGATCTTGCGGCGCAGGCGGTTGACCTGCACATCGACCGCGCGCTCCCCGGTCGCGCCGCCGTTGCCGGCGAGCGCCTGCCGCGGCACGGTCTCGCCC
>JBAUOM010000803.1:0-2102 GCA_049579765.1 Xanthobacteraceae bacterium | reverse complement strand
GCCATTCCCGGGGACTCCGGGATTTCCAGGAAGCGGGTGCCGCCGACCGTCGCGTCCACTTCGCGAACCTTCGGCGCGCCGAAGGCGAACATGAACATGTCGGCCGCTCCGGCGACGAAATCGTCGGCCGAGCGCACGACGTTCGGGACCAGCACCGGCTTGATGTCCTTCTCGCCGAGGCCGCCGGCCGCGAGGATTGCGCGCGACATCGGATCGAGCGCGCGCATGGCGGAATAGCCCATCGTCACCCGCTTGCCGCGCAGATCGGCGACCGTGCGCATGTTGCTGTCCTTGCGCACCCAGAAGCCGGTCTTGAGCGTATAGATCGGACCGATCATGCGAAGGTTGGGCTGCCCGTTGTTTGCGAGCGCGATTCCGATCTCGGGGGCGTTCGCCATGGCGAAATCGGCCTCACCGCGGCCGACGATCGCAATCATCACGGATTCGCCGGCCGTGGCCTGCACCAGCGTGTTGAGCCCGCCCTTTTCCTTCAGCACCTTGGAGATGGCCGAGCTGGTCGTGTGATTGATCGTTCCGGGTTGCATCGCGGCGAAACCGAAGGTTTGGGCGTTCCCGGCTCCGCTCGCGAATGCGAGCGCGGCCGCGCCGACGCAGGCCGCGATCAGATATCGTGCTGTTGGCATGCTAGCTCCCTCCTTGGTCGTGATTTTTTCCGCGGCGTCCGCTCCGGCGGCTTGCCGCCGCTATTAGCGTGTTCCTTTCGAATTGGCGCAGAACAGTGCCGCGCACTCGGTGTGCTCCCTCTCCCCGGTGGGGAGAGGGAGCACACCGAGGTTGTGGCTTGCATTGATTCCATTTCATCGATCGCATTTCATCGGGATGCGCTTTAGCTCAATTCACCGGCTGGGGCGCGATGCCGTGCTCCTTGAAGTACTTCACGGCGCCGGGGTGATATGGGACGTCGTACTGCTTGTAGGCGAACGCCGGCGTGAATTCGCGCAGCACCGGCTGCACCGCGACGAGCTCGGCCTTGTTGTTCACCATCGTGTCGAGGATCTTGAAGACGAGCTCGTCGCTGGTCTTGGCGCTGGTGAAGAGGAGGTTGTCGAAGCTGTAGACCTTCATCGGTTTTTCCACGCCGACGAAGACCGGTCCCGGGCCGACCTCGGTCAGGTAGCCCCAGCGCTCGATCTTGCGGGCGGCCGGCATCCCCTGCTCGTTGATTTCGGTCATGCGTATGCCGCCCGCCGTGGCGTCGACCTCCCGCACCTTCGGTGCGCCGAAGGCGAAGTAGAATGCGTCAGCCGCGCCGGAAGCAAAATCGTCGGCGCTGCGGATGACGTTGGGCACGAGAACGGGTTTGATGTCGTTCTCGGTGAGACCGGCGGTCGCCAGGATGGCGCGCACGGTCGGTTCGAGCGCCCGCATGGCGGAGAATCCGTACGGCACCCGCTTGCCCTTGAGGTCCGCAACCGTCCGCATGCCGGAGTCTTTGCGCACGAAGAATCCGACGCGCAAGGCGTGAGCCGCGGCGATGATGCGCAGGTCCTTGAAGCCTTTCGACAGGCCGTCCTGCACCTCCATGGCGTTGGAGATGCCGATCTCGGCCTCGCCGCGGGCGACCATGGGGACGATCACCTGGTCTCCGGCGGTCGGCTGCACGAGCACGTTCAGTCCGGCCTTTTCCTTGAGCACCTTGGCGATCGCCGACGCCGTGGTGTGGTTGAGGGTGCCGGGCTGCAACGTGGCGAAGCCGTAGGTCTGCGCGCCGGCCGTTCCCGCGCTCCCCGCAATGGCCACGACGGCGATGAGCGCCGCGGCCAAGCCTCCCGCGGTTGCACGCGCACGGCATGCGATGGTGGATGGCATGAACTTCCTCCGCTGGTGGATGTGATCGTTGTTCTTGGCTCGGGAGCCGCCGAGCGCATCGCCCGCGTTCCCTCGCACAGTGCGTGGACGATATTTGCACGACGTGCCGGACAATGCGAGTTACAATGAGGCCGGTCGGCGGGCGGGCGCGTCGGATGGTCGCATCGTTCATTCATGATATCCAACCCCAGCGCGTCGTCTTCGCTGCGGGCGCGATCGAGCGCGTCGGCGACGAGGCGGCGCGCCTCGGCTTGCACCGGGCGCTGGTGATC
>JBAUOM010000802.1:0-2645 GCA_049579765.1 Xanthobacteraceae bacterium | reverse complement strand
GAGCAGTGGGAATCACCCTCGGCGACGAGAGCGTGGCGCTGCTGTACGAGCGGACGGAGGGGTGGGCGGCCGGCTTGCGGTTGGCTGTGATCTCGCTCGCCCACCACCCCGATCCGGAGCGGTTCGTGACTGAGTTCTCCGGCAGCGAGCGGACCGTGGCGGGATATCTGCTGGCGGAGGTGCTCGAGCGCCAGCCGGCTGAGGTGCGCGAACTGCTGCTGCGCACGTCGGTGCTCGCGCGGGTGAGCGGGCCGCTGGCCGACTACCTCACCGGCGGGTCGGGCTCGGAGCGGATCCTCCAGGAGCTGGAGGACGCCAACGCGTTCGTGACCTCGCTCGACGTGGGGCGATCCTGGTTTCGCTATCACCATCTGTTCGCCGACCTGCTGCAGCTGGAGCTGCGGCGGGTTTCGCCGGCCATGGTCGGCTCGCTGCACCGGGCGGCGGCCCAATGGCACGAGCAGGAGGGCGACACCGTCGAGGCGATCCGGCACGCGCAGGCGGCTCGGGACTGGCCGCTGGCTTCGCGCCTGCTGGCCGACAACCATCTCGATCTGACCCTCGACGGTCGCGCGGGAACGGTTTGCGATTTGCTGAGCGTGTTTCCGGACGAAGCGGCGGCGGCCGACGCGGAGCTCGCGCTTGTCTTCGCGATCGCGCGCCTCTTGGACGGAGAGCGCGAGGAGAGCGCCGCGTACCTCGATCTCGCACGGCGCCTGGTCGACGCGGTTCCCGGTGAACGTAGGCCGCGCTTTGACGTGCTCTTGGCCGAGGTGACGCTCGTGCTCGCGCGCTGGGGCGGCGACCTTGAAGGCGTCCTCGAGGCGGTGCCGTTGGTGGAGGGGGCGCTGGCAAGGCAGCCGGCAGGCCCGCGCGCGCTCGGTGACGCGCTTCGAAATGTCGCGCTGCAGAATCTCGGGGTCGCCGAGCTGTGGTCCTCGCGGCTGGATGACGCGCGGCGCGACCTCGAGCAGGCGCTGGCGCTGGCACGCCGCGCCGGGCGCCCCTGGCTCGAGATCAGCCCCCTCGGTCATCTCGGAGTCGCGGGCCCGTGGACCGGGATGTCGTTCTCCGAGGGGCTCCAGCTCAGCGACGAGGCGGTGAGGATCGCCGATGTGCACGGCTGGGGCGACGATCCGATCATCGTCACCGGCCTCGCCACCGGCGCGATCGCCCTGCTGTGGCTCGGGCGCTTCGACGAGGCCGAGCATCGGCTCGTGCGGGCGGAGCGCACGCTGCACCCGGATGGGGAGCCCGGCACCGAGCTGATCGTGCACCACGCCGCAGGTCTCCTGCACCTGGCGCAGGGTCGGCTCGAGGAGGCGCTGGCGGCGCTCCGCGCGGGGGCACGGATGCAGTCGCTGCTGGCCGGAAAGCACGCACTCGCGGTCGCGGGGCGGGCGCGCCTGCTCCAGACGCAGGCACGCATGGGCCGCCTGGCCGCTGCGCGCGCGGCGCTCGCCGACATCAGCGAGGAGGAAAAGCGCGAGACCTCCGACATGCGCTTGGCCGCCGCCGTCATCCATCTCGCCGAGCGCGAGCCCGAGCTGGCCGTCGACGTGCTAGCCCCGGTCCTCGAAGGCTTGGCCCCCGCGATCCATCAGCCGTCCGCGACCACGGAGGCGCAGGTGCTCGACGCCGTCGCCCGCGACCACCTGGGGCACACCCGCGCCGCCGAGGCATCGCTCGAGCGAGCGCTCCAGCTCGCCGAGCCCGAAGGGCTCATGCTGCCCTTCGCGCTCGCGCCGGTCCGGGGGCTGCTCGAACGCCATCCCCGCCACCGCACCGCGCACGCGACGCTCCTCGCGACGATCCTTGATGTGCTCGACGGCGCCTCGCCGAAGATCGCCGGCGAGCGCGTCCCGCCGCTCGAGAAGCTCAGCGAGGCAGAGCTGCGCGTCGTCAGGTACCTGCCAAGCAACCTCCGGGCGCCAGAGATCGCCGCCGAGCTGTGCGTCTCGACGAACACCGTCAGGACGCACCTGCGCCACATCTACGCCAAGCTCGACGTCCACGGCCGCGCCGAGGCGGTCGACCGTGCACGGCAGCTTGGCCTGCTCGCGCCCTCCCTGCGGCGCTAGAGCACCGATCATCCAAAGCGCGTGACCGGCGCGCGGTCACGCAGCAGATCGGGTTGCGCGAGCCGATCGACTTCCAGTCGGAGCTGCGCCCGCCGCGCGAGCCCTAAGCAGACTCGGACTCCGCCACCGGCGCCGGGCGCGCTGCGGCGTTCATGGGCGACCAGCTCAGCTCCAGCTTGAGTTCGACATGATTCGCCTTCGATCTCAGGTTGCGCTCCAGGCGCAGCTCATCGGCGAGCGGCACGGTGACCCGCTCGCCCTCGATAGTGAGCTCGAGCCGTCCGCCCGTCGTCAGCGCGTACGCGAGGTCGACGAGGCGCTCGGCGGCCTGCCGGCGCGAGACATGTTCCTTCTCGTTGCGCTGAACGTCACTCATGGATCTCCTTCGGCATTCCCGGCCACGCGTGTACGGCGTCCTGGAGGATTGCCGCCCGCCTCGGCATGACCTGAAGGACGCGGAGAGTCGCAGCGCGCCGGCCCAACGGTTCCGGGCGCGCCTGCGGGGCCCTCAGACCGAGCGGGGGCCGCCTTCGTGGAACGGCGCTGCCTGACGGTCGACTTGGG
>JBAUOM010000801.1:0-6520 GCA_049579765.1 Xanthobacteraceae bacterium | reverse complement strand
AAAAGTCATCCCGCTCTAGCGCCGCGATGCACGGCCCCATGCCCAGCGATCTTCCCGCCCACATGCGTCCCGAGCGCTCGTTCCAGGGCCTGATCCTGGCGCTGCAGCGCTACTGGGCGGATTACGGCTGCGTGATCCTCGAGCCCTACGATATGGAGGTCGGCGCCGGCACCTTTCATCCCGCGACGACGCTGCGCGCGCTCGGCCCCAAGCCGTGGAACGCGGCCTACGTGCAGCCCTCGCGCCGGCCGAAGGACGGCCGCTACGGCGAGAACCCGAACCGTCTGCAGCACTATTACCAGTTCCAGGTGATCCTCAAGCCGTCGCCCGAGGACATCCAGGACCTCTATCTCGAATCGCTCGCCGCGATCGGCATCGATCGCAAGCTGCACGACATCCGCTTCGTGGAGGACGATTGGGAAAGCCCCACGCTCGGCGCCTGGGGACTCGGCTGGGAGTGCTGGTGCGACGGCATGGAGGTCTCCCAGTTCACCTATTTTCAGCAGGTGGCGGGTTTCGAATGCGCGCCGGTCTCGGGCGAGCTGACCTACGGGCTCGAGCGCCTCGCCATGTACGTGCAGGGCGTCGACCGCGTCTTCGACCTCAACTTCAACGGCCGCGAGGGTGACAAGAAGGTGACCTATGGCGACGTGTTCCTCCAGGCCGAGAAGGAATATTCGCGGCACAATTTCGAAGTCGCCGACACCGGCATGCTGTTCGAGCAGTTCAAGATGGCCGAGGCCGCCTGCCGCAAATATATCGACGCCGGCTGGGTGACGATCGGCAATGCGCGGCGCCACCTGATGGCGCTGCCGGCTTACGACCAGTGCATCAAGGCGAGCCACGTCTTCAATCTGCTCGACGCGCGCGGTGTGATTTCCGTCACCGAGCGGCAGAGCTACATTCTGCGCGTGCGCGAGCTCGCCAAGGCCTGCGGCGAGGCATGGCTCGCGACCGAAGCGGGAGGAGCAGGGGTATGAGCGAGCAGCCTGAAATCAGCGGGCGACAACCGCTCGCGGTCGATGTCGAGGCCGGCAAGAGCTACTGGTGGTGCGCCTGCGGCCGCTCGAAGAAGCAGCCGTTCTGCGACGGCTCGCACAAGGGCTCGTCGTTTACGCCGGTCGAGTGGAAGGCCGCGCAGGCGGAGCAGGCCTGGTTCTGCGCCTGCAAGCGCACCGGCCACCGGCCGATGTGCGACGGCAGCCACAAGAGGCTGTGACGCGGCGGGCGTACGCCCCGCCGCTGTCATCACCCGCGAATGCGGGTGATCCAGTCTTCCACAGGCCGGTGCGTGATTTCGTGATCGGTCGACTGCTGTGATTACCGGATGCCCGCCTTCGCGGGCGTGACAACCGAGCTCGCGCCTGCGCGCTACGGCTTGCCCGATTGGCCCGTCTCGCTCGCCCCCGCGTCCTCCGGCCGGCCGACGAAGACGAGATCTCCCTTGATCAGGTCCTGCGGCTTCGGCCGGCCCGACTTCTGCGGGGCCAGATATGTGACGTAGAGCCACGCGGCGATTTCCAGCGGCTCCGGGCGCGGCGCCGGCGTGATGAGGAGCGCGGCGTCTTGCACCTGGGCGTCCGGTGGCTGCGCCCAGGCGCCTGCAACCGAGCTCGCGGTCAGCAGCGCCTGCACCACCGAGGTCGCGACCGTCTTCACGAAACGCGTGAAGGCGAGATCGCGCACCACGAACTGCGCTTTCTCGCGCTTGGCGTCGTACTTGAGCACCCGCTCCAGGCCGAGCTTGCTCAGCACGGGCTCGTATTTCTCGCCGAGATCGATGGTGATGCGGGCATTGGCGTCGTCGCGTATGTCCCACAAGACGCGCATCGGCGCCGCCGGCGGCCCTTCGCTTCCCTTCACGTACATGAGATAGGCCACCTCGTCGGCGCGCGCGGGATGGGCGGCTGCAAGCAGCACGACGGCGAACGCGACGTGCGGGCGAAGGCGGCGGGGGACCATCACGCGCTCCGGGTACGATCGGAGAGGCCACAGTGTGCGGCACTGGGCCGAGGCCCGCAAGCACGCCCGGGTGGCGATGGTTGCGCGCGCTTTTTCGGCTTAACAAGGGCGCCGCCGCCTGCTACCTGCGGGCACCGCCGCGGTGATCCCTCATGCCCGATCTTCTGCTCGAATTGTTCTCCGAGGAAATCCCCGCGCGCATGCAGGCGCGGGCGGCCGAGGATTTGCGCAAGCTCGTCACCGACCGGCTGGTCGCGGCCGGGCTCCTCTACGATGGTGCGAAGGCCTTCGTCACGCCGCGCCGGCTCGTGCTCGCGGTCCAGGGCCTGCCGGCCCGGCAGCCGGACGTGAGGGAGGAGAAGAAGGGCCCCCGCGTCGGCGCGCCGGACGGCGCGGTGCAGGGCTTCCTGCGCGCTGCCGGGTTGAAGTCGATCGCCGAGGCGAAGGTTCAGCCCGACAAGAAGGGCGACTTCTACGTCGCGGTGATCGAGAAGCCGGGCCGCCCCGCGATCGAGGTGATTGCCGAGATCGTGCCCGAGGTGGTGAAGGCGTTTCCCTGGCCGAAGTCGATGCGCTGGGGCGCGCAATCCGCGCGGCCCGGTGCGCTCGGCTGGGTGCGGCCCTTGCATTCCATGGTCGCGACCTTCGGGCCGGAGACCGAGGAGCCCGAGATCGTTCCGTTCGCGGTCGACGGCATCGCCGCCGGCGACGAGACGCGCGGCCACCGCTTCATGGCGCCGCAGCCGTTCAAGGTGCGCCGGCTCGAGGACTATGCCGCGAAGCTGGAAAAGGCCAAGGTCGTGCTCGACGGCGAGCGGCGCAAGGAGATCATCCTCGCCGACGCCAAGAACCTCGCCTTCGCGCAGGGCTACGAGCTCGTGGAAGATGCGGGATTGCTCGCCGAGGTCGCCGGCCTGGTCGAATGGCCGGTCGTGCTGATGGGATCGTTCGAGCAGGCATACCTCTCGATCCCGCCCGAGATCATCCGCGCCACCATCCGCAACAACCAGAAATGCTTCGTGCTGCGCGATCCGCGCACCGCGCAGCTCACCAACAAGTTCATCCTCGTGGCCAATATCGAGGCCGAGGACGCCGGCAAGGCGATCGTCGCCGGCAACGAGCGCGTCATCCGCGCGCGGCTTTCCGACGCCAAGTTCTTCTACGACACCGATCTCAAGACGCGGTTGGAGGACCGGCTGCCGAAGTTCGAGCACATCGTCTTCCACGAGAAGCTCGGCACGCAATTGGAACGTATCGAGCGCATCGAACGCCTCGCCGATGAAATCGCGAAGACACTGTCTGGTCGACGCGACTTCTTTGCGGCGCTTGGCGCGATATCCCAGACGGCTGCGCCGTCCTATCAAGAAATGCTCAAGGCATGTCGCGCCGAATGGCACAATCGTGCCGATGAGGCGACCAACAAAGGTCATGAGGCTTGGAACACGTTTCGTTCCGAATACATGAAGAGAAAGGGGTTTATTGCCAAGAAGGCCCGCAGAGCTGCGGCGAACAAAATGTTACCCGACAATTTTAGGCGTGAGCAGGATGCTTACCGCAATAAAGTCAGGCGCGCGGCGCGATTGTCCAAATCCGACCTACTTACTGAAGTGGTCGGGGAGTTCCCCGAGCTACAGGGAGTAATGGGAGTACACTATGCGCTGGCGCAAGGCGAAGACGCGTCGGTCGCTGCTGCCTGTGAGGAGCATTACAAGCCGCTCGGTCCCAACGATCGCGTGCCCATCGATCCCGTCTCCATCGCGGTCGCACTCGCCGACAAGACCGATACGCTGGTCGGGTTCTGGGCCGTCGATGAGAAGCCGACTGGATCAGGGGACCCGTATGGCCTGCGAAGGGCAGCGCTGGGTATAATTCGAATAATCTTGGAGAACGAGATTCGTTGTCAGATATCTATGTTCTTCCGGCACGCCGTTGCTGGTTATCTGAAACAGAAGAACGCCGCTGTGCAAGTCGGAATTGATAGATGGACCGATGAACAAAGAAAACCGAAGGAAACGGCGCGCCAAACGCTTCAACGGGTCTTTAGCGCATATGGCGTGTCCGACCTTCAGGCATTTGTCAAAGACCGCCTCAAGTTCCAGCTTCGTGAACGTGGCTCTCGGCACGACCTGCTGGAGGCCGTGTTTGCTCTCGCGGGACAAGACGATCTCCTGCTCATCGTCCGCCGGATCGGGGCGCTGGGAAAATTCCTCGACACCGAGGATGGCAAGAACCTGCTCGCCGGCTATAAGCGCGCCACCAATATCATCCGCATCGAGGAGAAGAAGGACGGCCGCGAATATGTCGGACGGCCCGCGCCCGCGCTCTATGCCCAAGACGAGGAGCGGGCGCTCGCCAAGGCGATCGACGCCGCCAGGGAAGAGGCGTCGGCCGCCGTCGCGCGCGAGGACTTCGAAGCCGCCATGCGCGCGATGGCGAAGCTGCGTCCGCATGTCGATGCCTTCTTCGACAAGGTCACGGTCAACGTCGCCGACGGCGCCGACAAGGAGAAGTTGCGCGAGAACCGCCTCAAGCTGCTCAACGAAATCCGCGAAGCGACGCGTGCGGTTGCGGATTTCTCGCGCATCGAGGGGTAACCGAGTGTCATGCCCGCGAAAGCGGGCATCCAGTAAACACGGAAGGCGCGATGATCCGCACGTGACCACAGATCGCCGGTGGTTACTGGATCATCCGCTCTCGCGGATGATGACACCGAGCAGGATGCGAAGTCCGTGACCACGCCCTGACATCTTGGAACCACCGCTGCGTTTTGTAGTTTATTCACCCGGGCCCAGGAGATCCCCATGACGCTGACCGTTGCTCATATCACGCCGCTCGTTGCACTCATCGCCGGCATCTTGATCTTGATCGTGCCTCGGCTGTTGAACTACGTCGTCGCGATCTACCTGATCATCGTGGGCATTACCGGGCTCAACGGCATCTATCACTTCTTCCACTGATGGCGCGGCCGCCGCCGCTGTCATCATCGGGCGCCGCCGCATTTCAGTTCGTGGTTCCATGGTCAAACCGACATCGCGCCGCAGCCGACCGAAGAAACCCGCCCGCCCGGCGCCCGCGCGCAAGGCGACGCCGCCGGCGCCCAAAACCAAATCGACCGGGACGAGAGCGAAGGCGAAATGGGTGTACGGCTTCGGCAACGGCAAGGCCGAGGGCCGCGCCGATATGCGCAATCTCCTCGGCGGCAAGGGCGCGGGCCTTGCTGAGATGGCCAATCTCGGCTTGCCCGTGCCGCCCGGATTCACCATCACGACCGCGGTGTGCACGCATTTCTATGCGAACGAGAAACGGTATCCGGACGAGCTTCGTTCGCAGGTCGAAGCCGCGCTCGCGGAGGTCGGACGCATCACCGGCAGGACCTTCGGCGATCGCGGCAATCCGCTTCTGGTCTCGGTGCGTTCGGGGGCGCGCGCCTCCATGCCGGGCATGATGGACACCGTGCTCAATCTCGGCCTCAACGACGAGACCGTGGAAACGCTGGCGAAGAAGTCCGGCGATCGACGCTTCGCCTACGATTCCTATCGCCGCTTCATCACGATGTATTCCGACGTGGTGCTCGGCCTTCCCCACCACCACTTCGAGGAGATCCTCGACGACCTCAAGGACCAGAACGGCTATTCGCTCGACACCGAGCTGTCGGCGGAGGACTGGGTCGAGATCGTTCGCCGCTACAAGGAGCGGTTGGAGGAAGAGCACGGCGAGCCGTTCCCGCACGAGCCGCACGCGCAGCTATGGGGAGCGATAGGCGCCGTGTTCGGCTCCTGGATGAACCAGCGCGCGATCACCTATCGCCGCCTGCACGGCATCCCGGAGAGCTGGGGCACCGCGGTCAACGTGCAGGCCATGGTGTTCGGCAACATGGGCGAAAGCTCGGCGACCGGCGTCGCTTTCACGCGCAATCCTTCGACCGGCGACAAGCGGCTCTACGGCGAGTTCCTGATCAATGCCCAGGGCGAGGACGTGGTCGCCGGCATTCGCACCCCGCAGGAGATCACCGAGGCGGCGCGGCGGGAGGCCGGCTCCGACAAGCCGTCGATGGAAAGCGCGCTGCCGGAGGCATTCAAGGAGCTCGGCCGCATCTACGGCGTGCTCGAGCGCCATTACCGCGACATGCAGGATCTCGAATTCACGGTCGAGCAGGGCAAGCTGTGGATGCTGCAGACCCGCGCGGGCAAGCGCACCGCCAGGGCGGCGCTGAAGATCGCGGTCGACCTCGCCCACGAGCGGCTGATCACGCGCGAGGAGGCGGTCGCCCGCATCGATCCCGCCGCGCTCGACCAGCTCCTGCATCCCACCATCGATCCCAATGTCGAGCGCAAGGTCATCGCCACCGGGCTGCCGGCCTCGCCGGGCGCGGCCTCCGGCGAGATCGTGTTCTCGGCCGACGAGGCGGAGGCGCTCAAGGCGAAGGACAAGCGCGTCATCCTGGTGCGCGTCGAGACCTCGCCCGAGGACATCCACGGCATGCACGCCGCCGAAGGCATCCTCACCACCCGCGGCGGCATGACCTCGCACGCCGCCGTCGTGGCGCGCGGCATGGGCA
>JBAUOM010000800.1:0-11070 GCA_049579765.1 Xanthobacteraceae bacterium | reverse complement strand
AATGCCGGAGATGGAAGCGCGGCCCCCGGCCGAAAATCGCCACGGTGGAGCGCCGGAGAGGCGAGCGCGTCCCGCTGGACGCGCGCCGCGCCGCGCCAGGCACGGCTGGTCGCGCGTCGATACGCGCGACAAACGAAATACTGCGCCTTTTCGGCGCTCCGCCCGCCCCACGCGTCGGGTCGGATGGGAAGAGGAAAGCAGAACCCGGGCGCCGCAACGCGCCGCGGGAACGAAGAAGACTGCGCTGTTTGAGATAGTGAATAGGAAATGGCGCGGGCAATCGCGTCGCGGCAACGTGCTCGGTCCCCTCCGAGCGCGCAAAGGATCGCGCCCGGAGTCTCGTCGCGTCGCCATGGCAATTCTATTGTGGTTTACAGGGACGTTACTTTTGCGCCTCCCAGAGCCCGCAGATATTGCCCTGCGGATCGATGATGGCGGCGACTGCGCCGACGCCGGGCACCGGCATTCTGGGCAATGCCACCGTCGCGCCGAGTTTGGTGGCCTTGTCGATCGCCGCGTCGATGCTGGCCACGTCCACGTAGTTCATCCAAGGCTGCTGCGGATTCTGCCGTTTCGTCACGGCGCCGTTGATCCCCGGCCCCTGCGCGCCGGTGTCGCAAAGCCAGTATTCCACGCCCGGGACCGGGGCCTTGTTGAACGTCCACCCGAACAGGTCGCTGTAGAACTTCGTGAGCTTTTCCGGCTCGTTCGCCGGGATCTCGAAGTGGACGACTCGATTGCTCATGAGCGCTCCTCGTCGTTGCGGGTGTGGGGCAGGAGGCAGCTGGGCCGAACCTCGACCGGACTTTGGTCTGGGCGGGAACGGGTCCGCCGCGGAGAATGTAGCAATCGACAGAGGCGCTTTCTCGCACTCGCTCGGGGTTGAAGCGACGAAGCCGGGCATGGCGTGGAGGCATCGCCGAGAAACGGGGCCCGGGGGCTTGCCTGCTGTTGCGGAGATTCGTCTACGAAGCGCTCATCAGCGCCGCACCGGCGGGTTGAGCGCCGTGGCCCACCCACGCGTCTTGCGGTTTCCACTTGTGCATTTTACCGCACGCGGGACAGCACAAGGGAACGGCCACCGGCGGAAGCGAATGGAATACGACCGCATTGGTGGTGAGCCCGGTCGGGACCGGACTACCCGTGGTTGGACAGTTGATGAAGATCTTGCTCGCCTGAGAGCCCGCATGCCGCACGGCACGAAGATAATCCGTGGTTTTGGAGGCCGGATCGACACCGGCGACATCGTCTTCAGTGCGCTCGGTCGTTCGCATCTCGACTGCCCTCGTCCAAAGCGGTGCAGTGTCAAGTGGCATTGGAGGGGACGCTCACTGGACCTGTAGTGGAACCCCAAGCCGGATCGCAACCCGGACCAGCGCATGGGGAATTCGCACGGAACCTCCTATCGTCGGACCAAACGGACACAGCCGGGGATCGGATGCCCCGCGGGGCCTATCGCCGTCATACTACCCAAGTGGCGATATCCCATGACAACTGGAACTTATCCCCGCTTTCCACGTCGTCGCAATTTTGATTCAAGACGGAAATCGGAGGCTCGGCGGTTTGCCTGCTGGCGCGCTCGCCAACCGACGCGACCAATCTACGCGCACGCGCGATCGGACCGCGAGCATCTGGCCGCGAGACACGCAACGCTGACGACGTTCGCCTCCCGAAGATTATCTGTTGAAGCGGTCGGTCGGGCGCCGGTTGTCATTCCAGGGACATCGACGCGGCAGAAATAAGATGCGGTGCTCGGTCGAGAAATGCCGCTTCGTCCGATGTCCCCCGACCGTGATGCGGACTGATCATGCGATGAGAATTCTTGACGCGGACTTGCAGGATCTCGCCCGGACGGTCGCGGAGATGGGCGGACTTGCCGAAAGGCAAATCAGCGAGGCGATCGAAGCACTGAACACGCGCGACAGCGACCGTGCATGCCGAACGATCGCCGCCGACGCGACCATGGACGTCATGCAGCGTGCCATCGAGGAAAGGACCGTCGAGACGATCGCGCGGCGCCAGCCCGTAGCCAACGACCTGCGGGAGATTGTCGGGATCTTGCGAATTGCGAACGAGCTCGAGCGGATTGGAGATCTGGCGAAGAACATCTGCAAACGCATCGTTGCCATCAGCGAGGCGGAGATTCGACGGCGGTGGATGCGCGGCGTCAACGAGTTGGCGGCCCTTGTCCAGGCCCAGTGCCGGGACGTCCTCGACAGCTTCGCCCACCACGACGCCTCGAAGGCTCTCAACGTTTGGACGCGGGACGAAGATGCCGACCGGTTGTGCACAAGTCTCTTCCGCGAGCTTCTCGCCGACATGATGGATGAGCCCGCGACGATCCCCTCCGGTATTCACCTCCTGTTTTGCACGAAGAACCTTGAACGCATGGGCGACCATGCGACCAACATCGCGGAGGCCGTCCATTACATGGTGGATGGGCGGACCCGCCTGGGGGAGCGACCGAAGGCGGATGCCACCAGCACGATCGCCTTGGCACCGGCCTGAGCTCCCCCGCTGTGCGCGGTGGTCGGGCGCGCTCCGATCTCCGGGCTTGCCCGCGGCCGGCGTCGCGGCACCATATTGCTGGACATTGGCCGCAATTGCGCGAAGCGGTTCGGCCTGACATCCTGATCGAGTTTGGTCTTTGACCGCGGAGGATCGTCGGGCGATGAAGCAGCTGCAGGACCGTGTCGCCATCGTCACCGGCGCGAGCAAAGGCATCGGCAAGGCCATCGCACGGGCTTTCGCGATGGAAGGGGCGAGCGTGGTGATCGCGGCGCGCAACCCCGCCGATCTCGACGCGGTGGCGGCTGAGATCGAGCGCAATGGCGGAGCGGCGCTTGCTGTTCCGACCGACATCACGGTCGAGGCGGATATCGTCAAGCTCTTCGCGACCGCCATAGGTCGGTATGGACGCCTCGACATTCTCGTCAACAACGCCGGCATAACGCTCGGCATGCCCACGGACCAAATCCCGTTGAGCAGCTGGCAAAAAGTCATCGACACCAACCTGACCGGTGCTTTCCTGTGCAGCCGCGAAGCGCTGAAGATCATGAAGCCGCAAAAATCAGGCCGCATCATCAATATCGGCAGTATCTCGTCGATCACGCCGCGCGCCAACGGCGCAGCCTATGCGGCAACGAAGCTGGCGCTCGAAGGGCTCACGCGCTCGATCGCGCTTGATTATCGCGAATACAACATCGGCGCCTCCATCATCCGCCTCGGCGCAACCGCAACGTCGTGGATGAAGGTGCAGCCGGAGAAGGCGACCGGGCCCGAATATCATCTGCAGCTCGATGACGTCGGCCGCCTCGCCGCCTTCATGGCCTCGCTGCCGACCGAAGCCAACATGTTCGAGACCACGATATTGCCGATCCAACAGCGCTCGTTCATCGGCCGCGGCTGAAAGGCGCGACCCAAGACATCAAGCCGGCCAGCGCAGGCATTCCGCCAGGCCGCGGCCCATGATCCATTCGAGATCGTCGGCGGAGAGGAAATCGAGCTCCTCGGTGAAATGGGTCACGACCTGCCGGTAGGAGCAGGTCGCGGGGACGCGCGTGATGTCGCTGCCCCAGAATGCTCGCTGCGGCCCGAACGCCGCGATGACGCGGCGCAGCGGTTCGCGCAGGTTGGCGAACGGATAAGGCTCGCTCGAGAAGCAGGGCAGGGCCGAGACCTTGACGAAGACATTGGGGTGACGTGCGAGCGCGTTCATGCGCTCGACCGCCGGGAGGGCCTTGTCGTCCATGGTCTCGCGCGCAAACCCCATGTGATCGACGATGATCTTGAGGGCGGGATGGTGGGCCGCGACTGCGCCGATCTCGGCGAGCCGCTCCGGCGCGTGCACCATCACGGGAATGTCGTGGCGTTCCGCCTGCGGCCAGAACCAGTCGGCGGTGCCGTCGGTGAGCCATGGCCGGTCGGCGTCGCGGTGGAAGGTCAGCCGCACGCCCAGCATGCCGGGCTTGTCTCGCCAACCTGCGAGGGCGTCCTTGCCCGCGCTCTTGAGCGCGACGCGCCCCATGATCGCGAAGCGGCCGGGATAGGCGCGCACGGCCTCGAACGCATAGTCGTTGCGGTCGGCGTCGAAGGAGGGAGGCACCAGGATCGCGCGGTCGACGCCGGCACGATCCATGTCGTGCACGAGCTGCTCGTAGCCGTAGGGCTTGCGCTCGCCGACGCCGGGGCCGAGCCGCCGGTCCGGCCGGTCGGGCGGCCAGACGTGCACCTGCGCGTCGATGATCATGCGCGCTTTGTGCTCGCCAGCTTCTCCGCGACGCGCGGTGCGAAATAGCTGAGCACGCCGCAGGCGCCGGCGCGCTTGAAGGCGATCAGGCTCTCCATCATCGCCTTCTCGCCGTCGAGCCAGCCGTTCTGCGCTGCCGCCATGATCATCGCATATTCGCCCGACACCTGGTAGGCGAAGGTCGGCACGCCGAACGCCTCGGTCACGCGGCGCAGGATGTCGAGATAGGGCATGCCGGGCTTGACCATCACCATGTCGGCGCCTTCCGCGATGTCGAGCTCGACCTCGCGCAGCGCTTCGTCGGTGTTGGCCGGGTCCATCTGATAGGTGCGCTTGTCGCCGATCAGCGTTGCGGAGGAGCCGACCGCGTCGCGGAACGGCCCGTAGAAGGCCGATGCGTATTTGGCCGCATAGGCCATGATCGACACGTCCGCGAAGCCGGCCTGATCGAGCGCGGTGCGGATCGCGCCGACCCGTCCGTCCATCATGTCGGACGGCGCGATGATATCGCAGCCGGCTGCGGCCTCGACCAGCGCCTGCTCCACCAGCACCTCGACGGTCTCGTCGTTGACGATCGTGCCGTCGCGCACGAGGCCGTCATGGCCGTGGCTGGTATAGGGATCGAGTGCCACGTCGCAGAGCACGCCGACCTGCGGCACCGCTTGCTTGATCGCGCGTATGGCACGGCAAACCAGATTGTCGGGATTGAGCGCCTCGCTGCCGTCCTCGTCGCGCCGCACCGGGTCGGTATAGGGAAACAGCGCAAGGCATGGAATGGCGAGGGCGGCGGCGCGCTCGGCGTCGCGCACCGCCTCGTCGACCGAAAGCCGCTCGACGCCGGGCATCGAGGCCACCGGCACACGGGTGTTGGTGCCATCGACCAGGAACAGCGGCCAGATCAGGTCATCCACGGTCAACGCGTTCTCGCGCACGAGACGGCGCGTCCAGTCGGCCTTGCGATTACGGCGCGGGCGGGTCGTAAGATCGAGCCGCCGCGCAGGCTTGCTCTCGATCTTGGCCTCGACCGGGGCGAGGCGGGCTTCGATCGGGCGGCCGTATTTGATGGCCATTGCGGCGCTCCAGGCTGAGTGCGGCTCTTGTTCTAACCGCTCTGCGGGATGCCCGCCAGCGGCGGGTCGCATCGGTTCAAAAACGCATCGCCGGTCGCGGCCGCGGGCCCGCGCATGGCGGGGCGCAGCACGGCGTCCGAGCCCGCCATCGCGCTCTGTGAGCTCCTTCACCCACGACGGGGCGCGTCCGTGCTATGGTAGTTGCGTGCAATAAATCATACAACTCACGGGGGGAGGCATGGCTGCACCCTGGTTTTCAGTCGCGACGCATTTCAAGGGCACCAGCGAGGTGCACGGCTCGGTCGACAATCCGAAGATCGTGGAGATGTTTCGCGTCTCGGGCCATCCCGAGGTGCAGGACGACGAGACGCCATGGTGCGCGGCTTTCGTCGGCACGTGCCTTCGCCTTTCCGGCTATCGCAGCTCGGGAAGCCTCGGCGCGCGCAGCTATCAGAAGTTCGGCCAAGACCTGAAGCAGCAGCCGCGCCGCGGCTGCATTGTGGTTTTTTGGCGCGGGGATCCGAAAGCCGCGACCGGGCATGTCGCGTTCTACGACCGCGACGACGGCGATCAAGTCCTGGTCCTCGGCGGCAACCAAGGAGACGAGGTGACTACCCGTGGCTTTCCCAAGAGCCGGGTCCTTGCCTATCGTTGGCCGACCGAGACGGCGCCGCTGCCGAGCGACACGACGCTGCCCAATATTCTCACGATCGATCCGGCCGACGCGCCGCCGCACCTGGTCGGCGTCGGCACCGTCGCTTCGGCGGGGGACGTCAGCGTACGACGACCACCGCGGGCGACCGACGTCCTGTCGGAAGGCTCGGAAGGTCCGGAAGTGCGCGCCCTGCAGACCGCGCTGAGCGCGCGCAACTTTCAGGTCGGACCGATCGACGGCGAATTCGGTCCGCTGACGCGGGCTGCGGTCGCGGCTTTTCAGACGGTGCAAGGCCTGCCCGTTAACGGCAACGCCGATGACGCGACCATGCAAGCCCTGGGGATTGCTCCGGCCGCGCCGGTCATCGCGGTCGGCGGACCAAGACTGCCTGAAATTCACATCCCGGGATCCGGCAATGGAGGCGTGAGTATGACCATGCAGCCTCAGACGATGCAGTTCCAGGACGTCTTCAAGGTGCTGTTGGATGCCTTGATTGCGAAGCAGGGCGCTGGCGCGCCAGCACCGGCCGCGCCGGCGAATTTGAACACCACGCAGCTTCTGCAAACCGCGCTGGCGGCGCTCGCCAGCAAGCAGCTTCCAGCCGCGCCGCCGGTTGCGCCGTCGCAATCCTCCCCGTCCGGAACCGAGCCGCCGGTGTTGTCGCCGATCGACAGCTGGCTGGGCGGCGAAGCGCTGGCGGGAAAGAAGACCGCGCTCGCCGTCCTCGCCTACGCCGTATTGTCGGTCCTGCAGGCCGTCGATGTCGCTGGCACCGCCACCGGTGCCACCGCCACCACCACAGGGCAAATCCTGACCACGTTGATCGCGGCCTTCGGCGGGCTTGGCGGCGTCGCCAAGATCGATCGGGTCGTTCAGATTCTCGGGCTGATGGCGGCGAAGCCACCGGCCGCGCCGAGATAAACCGGATTCGCGCCATGCCGGCGCTGCGGTGATGGGGGTCGATGATGGCGGCACAATTCGAAGAATTCAAAACCGGGTACGCCGAGCTCTGGCGACGTATGCAGGTGCGTCCCGAACGGGCCGGCGAGGTGGATCGCATCGCGCGGGCGTTGATCGGTCACAAACCGCGCTATGAAAAGGTCGCGGGCGCCACCGGCGTGCCCTGGTCGGTTATCGCCGTTCTGCATCAGCGCGAGTCCGACGCCGATTTTGGAACCTATCTCGGCAATGGCGAGCCGTTAAATCGGACGACGAGGCTCGTTCCTGCCGGGCGGGGACCGTTCCCGACATGGGAGGCCGGCGCCGTCGACGCCCTGCAGCACGATGAGCTCGACAAGGTCGACCATTGGACGCCGGAACGGACCTGCTACGAGATCGAGAAATTCAACGGCTTCGGCTACCGCAAGAACGGCATCAACTCGCCGTATCTGTGGTCGTTCTCTACGAATTACGACAGCGGCAAGTATGTCGCGGACCGCCAGTTCGATCGCAACGCGGTCGACAAGCAGTGCGGCACGATCCCGATACTGAAACGGATGATGGAGCTCGACGCGTCCGTGCGATTCGACGGTACCGCCGACGTGCCAACTGCCGATACCGGCTCGCTCGCCATGGGCTCGGTCGGAGAACGGGTGCGGCAGTTGCAGGCCTCCCTGGCGCAACTGGGTTTTGCCGTCGGCGATATCGACGGCGAGTTCGGCCCGATCACCTCCGCGGCAGTTAGCGCGTTCCAGAGCGCCCACGGCCTGCCGGCAACGGGCGTAGCCGATCGCGTGACGCAGCAGGCGCTCGCGGACGCGCTCGTCCGCCCGCATGCACCGATCGACGGCGCGAAGGCGCAGGAAATTCTGCACCTGCTGCTCAATGCCTTGCTCAAGACGCAGCCTTCGGCGCCCAGCGTGCCGAGCGCCGGCCAGCCGGACGCGGGCAACGTGCTGCAGCTCATTCTCGCTGCGTTCCTCGGCCGCCAGCCGGGACTGCTGCAACCGGGATCCGCCGCGGGAACCGCAAACCCGCCGATCCTGTCCCCGATCGACAACATGCTCGGCGGCCAGGCGCTCGCCGGCAAGAAGACCGCCTTGTCGATCGTGGCCTACGCCGGGTTGGCCATCCTGCAGGCGGTCGGGGTGGTCGGCGCGGCAACGCCGGCGGGCCAAATCATCACCGTCCTTATCACGGCGTTCGGCGCCCTCGGCGGCATCTCGAAAGTCGACCGGATTATTCAGGCGCTCGGCATGATCGCCGCGAAGGCACCGCCCATCGCACGGTAAAGCAAGCCAGCTCGCGCGCCGCATAGAGCGCGCCCCAGGTCTTGACCCCGTAGCCGCCAAGATGCGCGGCTTCGAGATGGCCGCTGGTGATGCGATCGCGCACCAAGAAATTCGAGCCGCCGCCGATGGCGAGGCCGACGAGCGCATCGGGGCTTGCTTTTCCATTGAGTGTGGCGTCGGAGACAGACATGGCCGCGCGCGACTGCGTTGCGGGAATCGCCTTCGTCGTGCCACCATGTGGCCGCGACCGTCTTACGCGAGGCGCTTTCATGTCGGCTCCGCTACCCGAGCAGTCCCAGCAACCCGCGCTGTCGGGCAAGCAGCTCGCTCTGATCGTCTATATCCTCTATCTGGTGGCATATTTCATTGGAATAACGGCGGTGATCGGCGTCATCGTCGCGCACGTGCAGATCGGCTCGGCTGATCCGTTGCTGAGCACGCATTACCGCTTTCAAATTCGCACCTTCTGGATCGGCGTGCTGTATATCGTGATCGGCGCCATCCTGAGCGTCGTCATGGTCGGCATTGCCATCTTGGTCTGGTGGTTCGTCTGGTCGCTCGTGCGCAACGTCAAGGGCGTGCTCGCACTGAACGACAACAAGCCCATTGCAAATCCGGGCTCGTGGCTGTTCGGGTGAGCGCGGGGCGGTCCGTCCGCGCCGCGCGCTGCACCTTTCAATTGACGCCGGAAAATACGGGCATTAACGCTGCCGCATGGATTTCGACCTCAGCGAGGAGCAGCGCGCCATCAAGGACACCGCCGGCGCCTTCGCGCGCGCGGACATGGCGCCCTTTGCCCGCCAATGGGACGAGGACGAGGTGTTCCCGGCGGACACGCTGCGCCGCGCTGCCGCGCTCGGCTTCGGCGGGATTTGTGTGAGCACCGACGTCGGCGGCTCCGGCCTGTCGCGGCTCGATGCCGCCTTGATCTTCGAGGAGCTGGCGCAGGGCTGCCCTTCCACCGCCGCCTATATCTCGATCCACAACATGGTGGCTTGGATGATCGATGCCTACGCCTCGAGCGAGCTGCGGGGACGCTTTCTTCCCGAGCTCTGCAGCATGGCGAAGTTCGGCAGCTACTGCCTCACCGAGCCGGAGTCCGGCTCGGACGCCGCGAGCCTGAGCACGCGCGCGCGGCGCGAGCGCGACCATTACCTGCTGGATGGCAGCAAAGCGTTCATTTCCGGCGGCGGGATTTCCGACATCTATCTCGTGATGGCGCGAACGGGGGAGGGCGGGCCGCGCGGCATTTCCTGCTTGCTGGTCGAGAACGGCACGCCCGGGCTTTCCTTCGGCGCGCAGGAGAAGAAGCTCGGTTGGCACTCGCAGCCGACCGCGATGGTGACGTTCGAAGGGTGCCGCGTCCCGGCCGCGAACCGGGTCGGCGCCGAGGGCGAGGGCTTCAAGATCGCAATGCGCGCGCTCGACGGCGGCCGCCTCAACATCGCGGCCTGCTCGCTCGGCGGCGCCCAGTTCTGCCTCGACCGTACCGTCGACTACATGAAGCAGAGAAGGCAGTTCGGGACCCGGCTCGCGGATATGCAAGCGCTGCAGTTTCGCGTCGCCGACTATGCGACCGAGCTCGAGGCGGCGCGGCTGATGCTCTACCGGGCGGCGACCGCGCTCGACCGGCGCGAGCCCGGGGCCACCCGGCTGGCGGCGATGGCCAAACGGCTTGCGACCGACACCGGCTTCGCCGTGGTCAACGGCTGCCTGCAGCTGCACGGCGGCTACGGCTACCTGCGTGATCATCCCATCGAGCGGGTGTTGCGAGACCTGCGCGTGCATCAAATCCTCGAAGGCACCAACGAGGTGATGCGGCTGATCGTCAGCCGGGATATGTTGGGCAACTGAGGTCGCGCATGCCGTCCGCGCTCGTCGTCAGCCAACAACTCGCGCTCGTCACCGCCGCGGCCTTCACCGGCGCCGCCGCCTACATCAACGTGGCCGAACAGCCCGCGCGGCTCGGTCTCGACGACAAGGCGCTGCTCGCACAATGGAAGCCAAGCTACGCCGGCGGCTTCGCCATGCAGGCGAGCCTCGCGCTTGCTTCGGCGCTGTTCGGGCTGCTGGCGTTCTGGTTCGCTCGCGACTGGCGCTGGCTCGCCGGTGCCGCGCTGATCTTCGCCAACTGGCCTTACACGCTGACTGCGATCCTTCCAGTCAACAAGTGCCTCGAGGCGACGCCGCCCGACGAGGCGAATGCCAAGACCCGCGCCCTGATCGAAAGCTGGGGCCGGTTGCATGCCGGCCGCACCGCGCTTGGGGCCGCCGCCACGCTGGTCTATCTGTGGGCGAGCGCGTGAGCGCGGCGAGCGCGAACCCGTCCGACCTCCTGTTCGCGCGGCAGGGCGCCGCCGGCCTCGTCACGCTCAACCGGCCGCAGGCGCTCAACGCGGTGTCGCTCGACATGGTGCATGCCTTGGGGCGGCAGCTCTCCGAATGGGAGAGCGATCCCGCGGTCACGCGCGTAATTATCACCGCCGACGGCGGGCGCGCGTTCTCGGCGGGCGGGGATTTGCGCGCGCTCTATGATCTTGGGCGTGCGGGGCGCACCCAGGAGGCGCTCAACTATTTCCGCGCGGAATACGCCCTCAATGCCTGCATCAAGCGCTATCGCAAGCCTTACATCGCGCTGATCGACGGCATCGTGATGGGCGGCGGGGTCGGCATCTCGGTGCACGGGTCGCATCGCGTCGCCGGCGACAAGTTCGTCTTCGCCATGCCCGAGGTGGGCATCGGCTTCTTTCCCGACATCGGGGCCACCTGGTTCCTGCCGCGCATGCCGGGCGCGCTCGGCACCTATTGCGCGCTCACGGGCGAGCGGCTCGCGGCCGATGACGGCGCCGCCGCCGGCCTTGCCAC
>JBAUOM010000799.1:0-3673 GCA_049579765.1 Xanthobacteraceae bacterium | reverse complement strand
GTGGCGCAGTTCGCCGAGCGCGGCCTGCAACTGCGGCGTCGCCTGCCCGGCCACGAGGTCGCGGCGGCTGGCGCCGTGACGTTCCAGCACCTCGAGCGGCACGAAGACCTGACCGCGAGCGACATGCACCGGCAGCGCCCTGAGCAACCCGGCCATCGCATGGGCGATACCGGCGTGATGACTGAGTGCATCGACAGTCGGCTCGCCGCCGGGCGCGAGAGTTTGCGCCGCCAGTGCGATGAGCGTGGCCGACGCGCCGTCGGCGTAGGCCTCGAGATCGGCGAGGGTCGCCATGGGCTCGTCGTAGAGATCGAAGCGGCGCGCCGCGATGAGCGCCTCGAACCGCGCCGCCGGCAGCCGATAGCGGCCGATGCTCGCCAGCAGCGCGGCCGCCTCCGGGTAGGCCGCGACCTCGCCCCTGCCCGACCCGCTCAGCACATCGCTCCACCACTGCAGCCGGATTTCGCCCGCCACGGGATCGCGGGCGACCTCGCGCACCCGCGTGATTTCGACGTTGAAGGCGTAGAGCGCGAACAGCGCGCCGCGATGCTCCGCCGGGGCGAACAGCGCGGCGAGAAAACGATCTCTGTCGGCCGCGCGAACCAGCGACTCGC
Organism: Xanthobacteraceae bacterium; assembly: GCA_049579765.1. Classification (GTDB taxonomy): domain Bacteria; phylum Pseudomonadota; class Alphaproteobacteria; order Rhizobiales; family Xanthobacteraceae; genus VAZQ01. The sequence goes on along the minus strand of JBAUOM010000799.1, from coordinate 3,059 downwards.
AGTGGGCGAACGCATCCTCCATGGGCCGAGCCTAAAGCATGATCCCGAAAAGTGCGCAGCGGTTTTCGGAAAAGATCACACGCAAGACAAAAGCTTGGAGCGGGATGATGATTCAACGAAAAATCATCGCGCTCTAGCGCCCCGAATTCGAAGCTCGCGCACATCGTGCGGCAAATGTCATCGCGAACTTCGGGTTCCAAAGGGGCACTAGAATCACAGAGCTGCTGGTGGTCCTCGGATTCCGAAGGTCGGATTTGACCGTACCGCAAGTGCCGACCAACTGCGGAATCGGACCGCTGGCCCCCGCGGGCGCCCCGCGGCCGCGCAATCTACCTGCCGGTCGGCTGCTTCTCCGCCGGCTCCTCGGCCTCCATGCGCGTGGTGCCGACACCGAGATAGATCAGGATCGGGGCGGCGATGAAGACCGAGGTATAAGTGCCGACCAGCACCACGCCGAAAATCATGGTCGCGACGAAGCTGTGGATAGCATGACCGCCGAACAGCAGCAGCGCCACCAGCGCCAGCGTCACCGTCACATGGGTGATGATCGAGCGCGACAGCGTCGAGTTGACCGAGATGTTGAGCAGCTCCGGCATGGGCATGCGCTTGTACCGGCGCAGCATCTCGCGAATGCGGTCGTAGATGACCACGGTATCGTTGAGCGAGTAGCCGAGAATGGTGAGCAGCGCCGCGATGCTCGACAGATCGAAGTCGATCTGCGTCAACGACATGTAGCCGATCGTCAGCACCAGATCGTGCACGTTGGCGATCATGGCGCCGAGCGCGAACTGCCACTCGAAGCGAAACCAGAGATAGGCCAGGATCGCGAAGATCGCGAGCCCGAGCCCGATCGTGCTGTTGGCCAGCAGCTCCGAGGAGACCCGCGGGCCGACCACCTCGATCCTGCGGTAGTCGACGGTGTCGCCGAGCGCCTGCCGCACCTTGCCGATGGCCGCCTGCTGCGCCTCTTCCCCCCCGGGCTGCTGCGCGACGCGGATCAGCACATCGGTCGGTGCGCCGAACTCCTGCAGCTGGACGTCTCCGAGACCCAGTCCGCCGAGCGTCGTCCGCATCTTCGCGAGGTCCGCGGGTCCCGATTTCGACTGGATCTCGATCAGCGTGCCGCCGACGAAATCGATGCCGAAGTTCAGCCCGTGAAAAAAGAACAGCAGGATGGCAACGATGGACAATACCGCGGACACGGGAAAGCTGATGCGCCGAAAGCGCATGAAGTCGAACTTGGTGTCGTCGGGGACGATCCGCAGCAGCGGAATGGAGCGATAGAGGCGCACGTCGGGTCCCGTCTATGAAATCGCCAGCTGCCGCGGGCGCGCCCACCTCACCCACCAGGCCACCATCAACCGCGTCAAGGTGAAAGCCGTGAACACGGTGGTCACGATGCCGATCCCGAGCGTCACGGCGAAGCCGCGCACCGGACCGCTGCCGAAGAAGAACAGCACCGCCGCGGCGATGAAGGTGGTGATGTTCGAATCGAGGATGGTCGCCAGCGCGCGGCTGAATCCGGCATCGATGGCGGTGATGGGCGTACGCCCCGTGCGCACCTCCTCGCGAATGCGCTCGTAGATCAGCACATTGCTGTCGACCGCTATGCCGATCGTGAGGACGATGCCGATGATGCCCGGCAGCGTCAGCGTGGCGTTGAGCAACGACAAGATGCCGAAGATCATGCCCACGTTGATGGCGACCGCGACGCTGGCGAAAACGCCGAACAACCCGTAGCTCAGGATCATGAAGACGGCGACGAGCGCCGCACCGAAATAAGATGCGAGCTTGCCTTTGTCGATCGAGTCCTGGCCGAGGCCCGCACCCACGACGCGTTGCTCGATCACCGTGAGCTTCGCCGGCAACGCGCCGGCGCGCAGCAGAATGGCCAGATTGTTGGCGGACTCCACGGTGAAGTTGCCGGAGATCTGTCCGCTTCCGCCGAGGATCGGCTCGCGGATGACCGGCGCCGAAATCACCTCGTCGTCGAGCACGATGGCGAACGGCCGTCCGACGTTCTCCTGGGTGACCTGGGCGAACTTGCGCGCGCCCGAGGTGTTGAACTTGAACGAGACGATCGGCTCGCCGGTGCGGTGATCGAAACCGGGCTGCGCATCGGTGAGCTCGTCGCCCGACACGATCACCCGCTTCTCGAGCAGATAGGGTTGGCGATGCTCCGCCGGCGAGCCGTAGACGATTTCCGACTCCGGCGGCGGGCGGCCCTGCAAGGCCTGCTCGGCCGTCATCGAGGTATCGACCAGCCGGAACGTCAGCTTGGCGGTCTTGCCGAGAATGTCGAGAAGCTGTTGCGGGTCGCCCAGGCCCGGCACCTGCACCAGGACGCGGTCGTTGCCCTGGCGCTGGATGGAGGGTTCGACGAGGCCGAGCTGGTTGACGCGCTTGCCGATGATCTCGACCGACTGATCCACCACCTGTCGGATGCGCTCCAAAACCGCGGGCTCGGTCGGAGTGAGCCGAACGAGTCCACCGCCGACGTTCTCGACGTCGAGCGAGCGCTGACCCGTGCTGCCGATAAAGCCGCTGAGCGGCTGCGACAGCTCCTTGAGCTTCGCCAATCCCTGTTCCAGGTCGTTCGGCCGTATGATGACCTCGACCGAATTGCCGCGGATGACGGGAGCGCGAGTGAGGCCGATGCGCGCCTCGCGCAGGACCCGACGGACGTCGTCCTGCACCGTCAACAGCTTCTGCTTGCGCACGTCGTCGGCATCGACCTGCAGCAGGATGTGCGAACCGCCTTGCAGGTCGAGGCCGAGCACGATGTGGCGTTGCGCCCAGGCCGGCCAGCGCTTGATGGTGCTTTCGGGGAAGAAGTTGGGAACGGCGAGCAGACAGCAGATCAGCGCCGTGAGCAGGATCGCCGCTGCCTTCCACTTCGAAATATAGAGCATGGATCGTCCCGGTTCACGCCTCGACTAGCGTCCCGATTCCGAAGTTGCAAGACCCCGCGGCACACTCTCATGCGAGCTGCGCAATCGAAAGGGGCACTTAGTCCGGTTTCGGATTGAAGTCCCTATCCGAGCCCGCTGCGATCCTGG
>JBAUOM010000798.1:0-2608 GCA_049579765.1 Xanthobacteraceae bacterium | reverse complement strand
TAAGGTCGACCTGCTCCTAAGGGATTATTCCCCGCGCGCAAGCGTTGATCGACGCTTGCTCGCTGTTCTCGGCGAACGATGCCGACGGCGACACTCTGCCGTATTTCTTCTACGACAACATCTCGGCTTCTGACGACTTCCGACGACCTGTTCGTCAACGTCTACGATGGCGTAGCCTTCGGCGGACCCAAAGAGTTGCACCTCTTGGTATGACCGCTCTCGGCGGGATGCGGACGGCGCGCGCTTCGACATCGGCCGGGCGAATGCCGGCACGTGGAACGAGAGAGGCGCGCCCAGGGGCGCGCCTCGATCCATTCCAAAGGAACATCGGAGCCGCTATCGCGTCGGGGCCTGCTGGCCTTCGAGCTTCTTGCGCGCCTCTTCGGCCCGCTTCTGCAACTCCGACTGCAGCTGCTTCTGCTGCTCCTCGAATTTCTTGGGATCGGTCGGCGGCCCGTCATAGGCCTTGGCGAAGTCCGTCAGCGGAACCACGAGACTGATGGGTTGGCCGGCGCCGTTGATGCCCTGGATGACGAGGCCCTGCCCTTTCTTCAGCTTGCCGATCAGCTCCCCGCTCGCCTCATAGTCGGCCATGCAGCCGTTGTTGAAGCAGATGACGTAGGGCCCGGTCATGGGCTGGCCGTTGTCGACGATGACGCGGGTCCCGGGCTGCAACGACATGCCCAACGGCAAGGTGACGCGAAGCACCTTCTTGGGATCGTTCTCGGGCTCGATCAGCACGGCCGCCACCACCGGCATGCCCGATTCGACCCTGCCGTCCTTGCCGGTGAAGCAGACCTGTTTGGCGTTCGCCTCCTGCCCCTTCAGGCAGAACTTGGTCCAAGGTGAAAAGATGAGCTGCGGCTGATCGCCGCTCTGTGCCGCCGCTGGCGCCTGCGTATGCGGAACCTCGGTCGGTTTCTGCGCCGGCTTGGGTGCGGCCTTGGGCGCGGCTTTCGGTGCGGGAGGTGCCGGCGGCGTCTGCGCGAAGGCGCTGGAGCCAGCCAACGCGGTGAGCATCGTCGTTACCGCGGCAACGGCAAACGAACGTGCGGCCGGCCGGGCCGGCGCAAAAACCAACCGATGAACCATCGACAGATCCTCTTGCTTACCGCTTTCCCCCCAGCGCCCCCGCGCCGGAACGGCAACCCCGCATTACCGTTGTGTCGACACCAAATGCGGCGGGAGCGTGACGCCGAACAGCCGCCCGATATGGATTTCCGCTGCCGTTGGAAGCCATAACCCCGCCGCCTTTGAGGCGAGACATGGCCGACCATCACCTGCGACCGGCATCGCGCGCCGGTCGCGCGGCGCAAGCCGTCGCATTCTTGGAATCATTCGTGATAACCCCAAGCTGCCGAGTCGCCCCGCTGCTGTGAGCGCGCCTGTGTCCCTCCCTGTTCTGCTCCGCCGCGGGGTGCAAATCTGTCTGGCGGCGTCCTGCGCCGTCTTGCTCGGCCTCGCCGCCGGCAAGGGTGGGGATGCGACCCGCCGCGCCCATGCCGCCGAGGCCCGACATGGCATCGCCATGCACGGCGAGCCGGCGTTGCCCGAGGGGTTTGCCCGGCTGCCTTACGCCGATCCGGCCGCGCCCAAAGGCGGACGTCTGGTTCAAGGCGTGCTCGGCACCTTTGACAGCCTCAACCCCTTCATCGTGAGGGGGATCGCGCCGCAGTCGATCCGCGGCTACGTGGTCGAGAGCCTGATGGCGCGCGGCTATGACGAGCCGTTCACGCTCTACGGATTGATCGCCCGCGCGGTCGAGACCGACGCGCAGCGCAGCTACGTCACCTTTCACCTCGACCCGGCGGCCCGATTCTCCGACGGCACGCCGGTCACCGTCGATGACGTCATTTTCTCCTGGCAGCTCCTGCGCGACAAAGGTCGGCCGAACCATCGCACCTACTACGCCAAGGTCGCAACGGCCGAAGCGGTCGGCGAGCGCGCCGTCCGCTTCGATCTGTCCGGCAGCGAGGATCGCGAATTGCCGCTCATCCTCGGATTGATGCCGGTGCTCGCAAGGCACGCCGTCGATCCCGAGAGGTTCGAGGAGACCTCGTTCCGGGCTCCGCTCGGGAGCGGCCCCTACGTCGTCGCCGATGTCGACCCCGGCAAGAGTGTGACGCTCAAGCGCAATCCGGCCTACTGGGGACGCGACCTCGCGATCAACCGCGGCCTCTGGAATTTCGACGAGATCCGCTTCGATTATTACCGTGAGGCCAATTCGCATCTCGAGGCGTTCAAGCGCGGTCTCTACGACGTGCGCAACGAGCACGATCCGGGGCGCTGGCAGACCGCGTATGATTTCTCCGCGGTGCGCGACGGCCGCGTGATCAAGGAGGCGCTGCCGACCGGGGTGCCGAAAACGAGCACTTTCTTCGTGTTCAACACCCGTCGCGCGATCTTCTCCGACATCCGCGTGCGCGAGGCGATCTCGCTGCTGTTCGATTTCGAATGGATCAATCATAGCTATTTCTTCGATCTCTATCGCCGCACCGCGAGCTATTTCGCCGACTCCGAGCTGTCCTCGCACGGCCGGCCGGCCGATCGGCGGGAACGGGCGCTGCTGGCGCCGTTTCCGGATGCGGTTCGCGCCGACGTGCTCGAG
>JBAUOM010000797.1:0-12246 GCA_049579765.1 Xanthobacteraceae bacterium | reverse complement strand
ATACCTTGCTGTTCGGGTCCTCCGGCTCCCTCGCCGTCGCGCCTGCGCTGTACGCGAAGCTCAACATGGATCCGCTCAAATTGTTCTCTCCGGTGGCTTCGGTGGCGCTGCTGCCGCACGTGTTCGTGGTGCGGCCGTCGTTGCCGGCGAAGACCGTGCAGGAGTTCGTCGCCTATGCCAAGGCCAATCCGGGCAAGCTCAACTACGGCGCCGGGCTCGGCACGCCGCCGCATCTCTTGAGCACGCTGCTCAAGGCGAAGGCCGGCATCGACGTCACCTACATTCCGTACAAGGGCTCGGCGGCATCAATCACCGATCTCCTGGCGGGACAAACGCATTTCACCATCGACGGCCTGCTCGGTCTCTATCCGCTGATCATGGACGGCAAGGTGCGCGCGCTGGGCATCGCGCGGGCGGAACGATGGCCGGCGCTGCCGCAGGTGCCGACCCTGGTCGAGAGCGGGTTTCCCGACTTCACCCACGATGCCTGGACCGGTGTCGTCGCGCCGGCCGGCACGCCGGCGGCGGCGGTCGACCTGCTCAATCGCGCGATCAACGAAGGCCTGCACTCGCCGGAGATGAAGCAGAACTTGGCGCGGTTCAGCGCCATCGCGAAGGCCGGCACCCCGCAGGAGTTCGCCGCGTTCATGCGCACCGAGCTGCCGAAATGGGCGGCCTTGGTCAAGCTCGCCGGCGCGACGGCAGAGTGAGTCTCCGTGCCGCAGGACAGCGGCAAGGATCTGGCAGGTCAGGCGAAATAGCGTTCGAGCTTGTCGAGCGTCGCGGTCCAGCCGGAGCGGTGCCGGTCGCGGGCGGGCTCGTCGAGGAATTGCTCGTGCAGGAGCGTGAGCAGCGTGGCGTCGCCGTCGGGCTTGAGCGCGAGCGTCACCAGCGACTGTCGCTCGGGCATGGTGCGCCACATCCAGGTGAACACCAGCTTCTCGTTGGGCACCACCTCGCGATAGGTACCGCTGACGTCATGCTCCTCGCCGTCTGGCGTGCGGAAGACGATGCGATAGCGGCCGCCCACGCGCGCGTCCACCTCCGCGCTCAGCGTTTCCGCCTGTGCGGGGCCCCACCAGCGCGCTAGCTTCACCGGGTCGATCCAGGCGTCGTAGACCTTGTCCGGCGGCGCGTTGATCCGGCGTTTGATGGTGAGGCTGGGCTTGGTGAGCAAGAAATCCTCCTCGACGAAGGCGGCATCGCAAACGGCCGGGCTAGCGGTTCAGCTTGGTCGCAAGGCCCAACGCCCGGTGTCAACTCGGCCAGGGCGCTGCGGATTCCAGCGGAGCCGCCGGCTTGGGCACGCAGACGGCGATCAGCGCGGCCAGGCGGCAAGATTGGCGGCGACGATGCCGAGCACGATGACAAGGGCATTGACGACGTAGAAGTCGCTCCACTCGACCGGAAGCCGCAGCGCCGCGCGCGCCCAATCGCGCCAGTTGAGCTGGTATTCCTCGAGGATATGAACGCCGTATCATGCGGTGGCGAGCCAGATGAGTTCGCTCAGTGTCACGCGTGGCTCCATGGCTGTCGTTACGCGCCCGACCCGCGCCAAACCCGTCGGCCTTCCGGCCGACGCATGCGTTGGGCCGGCTGTGCCGGATGCACGGCCCGCCCAATAGACCATAGAGGACTGCGACATCCGGCGGTATGACTTGCGGGCTCGAGTAGCCTAAGGTGCCATCAACAAATTCAAGCCAGGGAGTGAACTATGCATGTCGCGCGTTTGACGGCCGTGGCCTCGGTGTGGGTGCTCCTCGCCGGGGCCGCTCACGCCCAAACGATCAGCATCGGCACCAGCCCGGTCGGCTCGCTCAACTATTCGCTCGGCAATGCCCTCGGGAAGGTGATGACCGATAGCGGGGGGCTGCGCGCGCGCGTGGTGCCGTTCGGCGGCGGCCAGCAATTCCTTCCGCTGATCGGCAAGAAGGAGCTTGAAATGGCGATCCCGAGCGCGACCGACGCGCTGTTCGCCTATCAAGGCAAGGGTGACTTCACCGGCAATCCCACGTCGAGCCTGCGGACCATTGGGGCGGTGTTTCCCTTCACCGTCGGGTGGTTCGTGAAGAAGGACGCGCCCTACCAGACCTTGTCCGATCTCAAGGGTAAGAAGGTCGCCGTAGGGTTCACCGCCAATTCGGCCCAGCACCGGATCTATCTCGCCGGGCTCGCTGCCGAAGGACTGAAGGAAAGCGATTTCGACGGTGTCCCGGTCCCGCACGTTGTCCGCGGTGTCGACGATTTCATGCAGGGCAAGGTTGAGGCCACCACCTTCGCGGCCGGTGCCGGCAAGGTGTCCGAGGCCAATACGAAGGTCGGAGGCATCCGTTACCTCAACGTTCCGAATACGCCGGAGGGGCTCGCGAGGGTTCGCGACGTCATGCCGACAGTCTACTTCGCCGTGCTGCAGCCGGCGCCCGAACTGGCCGGCATCCTGGCTCCGACCAACCTGCTGTACGAGGATTACTTGGTCGTTGCCGGTGCGCAGATGTCGGACGACGACGCCTATAAGATTGCGAAAATTCTCTACGAGGACCAGGCCAAGCTCGCGGCGATCGCCAAGACCTGGGGAAACTACGACAAGGCCGGCCTCACGCGCAATCGCGGGGTGCCGTTCCATCCGGGGGCAATCAAATTCTATCAGGAAAAGGGTATCTGGCCGAAGCAGTGACCCGCGATCGTCGGCGCCGGCGAGCGCGCGCACATGGCTGAGGAAATAGACGGCGATTTGGATCGCTCGGCGTCGCTCGGCCCGGTGGCGACCGGGCTTGCGATCGTGCTCACGCTCGCGTCGCTCGGCTGGGCGGCCGATCTCTATCGAGCCGTCGGGTTGCTGTTTATCGACGAGCAGTTCAACGCATTCATTCTCGCCGTTGCGCTCGCCCTGGTCTATCTGACCAAGCGCAGGCGCAAGGGGGATATGAGCCCGCCGCCGTGGTATGACATCGTCGCAGCGTCGGCCGGAATGGTCGCGGCGCTGTACGTGGCGTACGACTATCGCGCGTTGTCGGATGCGATCGCCTTCAATCCCCTGCGGGGCGTGATCATCGGCGGCATCTTGCTGCTGCTCGTGCTCGAAGGCCTGCGTCGCGTCAGTGGCAATGTGCTGGCAATTATTCTGTTGATTTTCATCGCCTACGGTTTCTTCGGCCACTTGGTGCCGGGAGACTTCCAAGGGCGCCGGGTGAGCCCGGACGGGCTGTTGCTCTACCTCTCCCTCGACGTGAACGGAGTGTTCGGCTCGGTCTTCGGCGTCGCCGCCACCATCGTGGTCTGCTTCCTGTTCTTCGGGGCGCTGCTCGGCCGATCCGGTGGCGCTGATTTTTTTACCGACGTGGCGATCGCCGCCTTCGGCCGTTTCCGCGGTGGATCGGCGAAAATCGCGGTGGTTTCGTCGGCCTTGTTCGGAACGATCTCGGGCAATGCGGTCGCCAACGTGGTCGCCACCGGCGTGGTGACGATCCCGATGATGAAGAGGGACGGCTACAAGCCGCATCATGCCGCGGCGATTGAGGCCGTGGCCTCGACCGGGGGACAGCTCATGCCGCCGGTCATGGGCGCCGCCGCTTTCATCATGGCCGAGCTGCTCGGCGTGCCCTACAGCAGCGTGGCCATCGCGGCGGCGTTGCCGGCGATCCTCTACTATGGCGCGCTGTTCATCCAGGCCGATCTCGAAGCGGCGAAGAGCAAGATCGCCGCCGTGTCTCGGTCCGATATCATTCCGATCCGGCGCGTGCTCAGCGAAGGCTGGTACTTCGCGGTGCCGTTCGTGGTGCTCATCGGCGGACTGTTCTGGCTCAACTTGACCCCCGATGCGGCGGCCCTCCACGCATCCGGTTCGCTCGTCGCCTGCGGTCTGGTCGGCAATTATCGCGGCAAACGGATGCGGCCGAGCGACGTGTACGAGGCGCTGATCGAGACCGGACGCAGTTCGCTCGATATCTTGATGATCGCCGCCGCCGCCGGCTTCATCATCGGAATCCTCAACGTGACCGGGCTGAGCTTCGCGCTCACCGTCGCGCTCATCCAGGTGGGCGCCGGCAACGAGGCCGTCCTGCTCGTGCTCGCGGCGGCAATCGCCATCGTGCTCGGCATGGGGATGCCGACCGTCGGCGTGTACGTGCTGCTCGCGGCCCTGGTCGCGCCGGCCCTCACCGAAGTCGGCGTGCCGCCGCTGGCGGCCCATCTGTTTGTGCTCTACTTCGGGATGATGTCGATGACGACGCCGCCCGTGGCGGTCGCCGCCTATGCCGGTGCGAGCATCGCCCAGGCCGACTTCATGCAGACCGGCCTCGCCGGGGTGCGCTTCGGCTGGTCGGCGTATATCGTCCCGTTTCTGTTCGTGCTGTCGCCGAATCTGCTGTTGCAGGGTCAACCGCTCGACGTCGTTCTGGCAGCCTCAACCGCCATTATGGGCATCTACCTGGTCTCCGTCGCGATGGCCGGCTACATGACGCGCCCACTCGGATTTGCGCTGCGAGCTGCATTCGCCGTTGCCGGCCTGCTGATGATGATCCCGGCGAACGGCTTCCCCGGTGCGATCTGGACCGATATAGGCGGCTTCATCCTCGGCGTCGGCCTGATCGGTTGGGAGCTCGGCGCCTTCCGGTGGGCCCGCCATTCGATACGAAAGGCAACCTGACAGAGCGTCCCTTCGGTGTTTGCGCGATGTTCGTGCCGGCGCATTTGGCCCGGCGCGTGCTCAAATGACCCTGGGACCCGGTTGGAGCCGGTGCACGCTCGTCACCTCGCTGCCCGCCGCGCGAACGCGGGCAATCGCCTCCCGGATCGGCTCGAATGCGACCGCCATATGGAACGCATTGGCGTGCACGAGCGTCGCCGCATCGCGGACGACGGCGACATGTCCCTTCCAAAACATGAGATCGCCGCGGCGGAGCGTGGAGAAATCGAGCGGCGGCTGGAGCGATTCGCCCAGCGCCGCCTCCTGCATGTCGCTGTCGCGCGGGCACGGCATTCCGCAGGCGGCGAGTGCGACTTGGACGAGGCCGGAACAGTCGAGGCCGAGGCTGGTCTTTCCGCCCCATAGATAGGGCGCCCCCAAAAACCGCTCGGCGACCGCGACGAAATCGCTCTCGGCGCTGTCGAGCGCGGCGAGATGCCGGGCCGGCACATAGCCGCCCGTCGCAGTGACCGCGAACGGCGCCTCCACGCGCGTGATCGCGAGCCGGCAACCGAGCGGCAGCGCCTCAATGGGCGGAAGCTTGACCGACGGGCCGGGGAAGACGAGCGTGCGCAGCGCAGCGACCTTGTGCGTCGGCGCGGGCCCGGGATCGCGCAGCGCGCCGGCGGGGATGAACCCGACATAGCCATCCGCCTCGAGTTGCCCCCAGGCCCAGCCCTCCTCGGTGGTTTCGTACACCGTGACGCGTTCGCCCTTCAGGGCTTCGGTGTCGAGCGGCGCGTCGGGGGAGGGCGCACGGCGCAGCGGCGCGGTCGGTTCGGCGACCTCGTATAACCGACCGCGCGGCGGGCGGGACGGATCGGAGTTCTGCCCCGCCGACGGCGGCCGCATCGGCGTCACGCGCGGGTCGAAGCCTGTGCTCCCGGCTTGCCGGGATCGCGGCCGTGGTTCCGGCTGTTGCAAAGAGGGCGGCATTTTGCCGTCAGCCATAGCGTGACACCAGCAGCGCGTAGAGCGCGCGCGCTGCTTGGCACTCCGCGCCCTCGGGACGGCCGGGCTTGGCGGTCTGGTTCCAGGCAAAGATGTCGCAATGCAGCCACGCCTTGGCCGCGCCGACGAAACGGCGGAGGAACAGCGCGGCGGTGATAGAACCGCCGAAGTTGCTGGAGGACACGTTGTTGAGGTCGGCCACCTTGGACTCGAGCAATTGGTCGTAGGGCCGCCAGAGCGGCATCCGCCACAGCGGATCGTTCTCATGCGCGGCGCAGCGCGCCAGCGCCGAGGCGAGCTCGTCGTCGTCGGTGTAGAACGGCGGGACTTCGGCTCCGAGCGCGACCCGGGCGGCGCCGGTGAGTGTGGCCATGTCCGCGATCAAATCCGGCTGCTCCTCATCGGCGAGGGCGATCGCATCGGCGAGGATGAGACGGCCCTCCGCATCGGTATTGCCGATCTCCACGGTGAGGCCCTTGCGCGAGCGGTAGACGTCGCGCGGGCGGACGGCGGAGCCGGAGATCGCATTCTCGACCGCCGGGATGAGCACGCGCAGTCGGATCCTGGTGCCGCGATCCATCAGCATATGTGCGAGCGCGAGCATGCATGCCGCCCCGCCCATATCCTTTTTCATGTTGAGCATGCCGCTCTCGGGCTTGATGTCGAGACCGCCGGTGTCGAAGCACACGCCCTTGCCGACGAGAGTGATCTTGGGATGGGTCGGATCGCCCCAGGCGAGATCGATGAGGCGCGGCGCGCGGGCGGCGGCGCGCCCCACTGCATGGACGAGAGGAAAATTCTGCCCCACGAGGTCGTCGCCGACGACCGAGCGCACCGATGCGCCGTGGCGGCCGGCGAGGGCGCGCGCGGCGTCTTCGAGCTCCGGCGGGCCCATGTCGTTGGCCGGCGTGTTGATCAGATCGCGCGCGAGACAGACGCCGTCGACGATACGGGTGAGATCCTCGCCGTCGACATTGCCGGGCAGTTCCAGTTTGATCTCTTTGACCTCCTGCTTACGATAGCGCGCGAAACGGTAGCAGCCGAGCGCGAATGCGAGCGCGGCGAGCTTCGAATTGTGCGGGGCATTGGCAAAACGATAGGCGCCGGGCGGCAACACGCCGGGCAGCGCCCCGGGCCAGAACAAGTCCTTGCTGGCCTCCTCGCCGCTCTCGAGCCCGAACAGGACCCCGGCAAGGGCGCCGTCGGGGGCAGGCAGCAACAGGTGACGGCCGGCCTTGGGTTCGAAGCCCGCGGCTTCGGCGAACGCGCGCCCGCGCGAATCGAGGCGATCGCGCAGCTCCAGCCAGGTCGTCGCGTTAACGAAGGTTACCGGAGTGGTCGGGACGGAGTGGCCGCGGGGGAGAAAGACCGGATGCATCGGAGAACCGTTCCTGCAGCATCCTGCTAGCACGCAGGGCTGTCGCGGTGAAGACGAGGGGGGCAGGGCAAAGGTTAACGCCGGCAGGGTGCCGTTAACGTTTCGTTAAGGTTAACGCCTTATTGCCGCGCCGGGGCAGGTGTCCAAAACGGGGCGGCAATGACGTCTTCAGCGCGGCGTTCCGAAACGGTCCACCTGCTTCGGCTCTTCGCTCCCTTTCTGCTGGCGGCGGCCTTTGGTATTGCCGTCGCGGGTTGCACCACGACGCAGCCGCCGCAGACGAGCACCTCCGTGACAAGTATCGCGGCCGCCGGCGGGAGCAGCCATTGGCGGGGCTCGGTGCAGGTGTGGGGCCAGCGCTACCAGGCCGCGCCGAGCGATCCGGAAACGGCGCTGCACTACGCGCGCGCCCTGCGCGCCAGCGGGCTCAACGCCCAGGCGGTCGCGGTGCTGGAACAGGCCGTGCTTCAGAATCCGGGCCACAGGGGCGCGCTTGCCGCTTACGGGCGCGCGCTTGCGGATCGCGGTCACTACAAGCGGGCGCTCGAGGTGCTGGAGCGTGCCCACGACCCGGGCCAGCCGGACTGGCGCATCCTTTCGGTCCAGGGCGCCGCGCTCGACCAATTGGGCCGGCACGAGGACGCTCAGCGCTACTATGGCACGGCGCTGAGAATCGCACCGGACGAGCCGTCGGTGCTATCGAACCTTGGTCTCTCCTACGCGCTCTCCAAGGACTTGGTGCGCGCGGAAGCGACGCTGCGGCGAGCCGCCGGCCAATCGCGCGTCGATTCGATGGCGCGGCGGAATCTCGCGCTCGTCGTGGGCCTGCAGGGGCGCTTATCCGAAGCGGAAGGTATCGCCCGGGGCGACCTGCCGCCCGACGCCGCGGCGGTCAATGTCGCCGATCTGCGCCGGCTGCTCGCGCAGCAAAACGGCTGGAAACAGTCCGGCCGCGACAACGAGCCTGCGGTCGGGGCGCAGGGAAGCTGATCCGACCCGCCGATACCGTCAGTTCGCTGCCGGTGCGGGCGCCGCGCCGCAGGGTGGCGGCGGCTCCATCGCGGGCGCGTGGCCCGTGGCGGCCAATCCAAACGCGGTGAGCAAGGCCACGAGTAATGCGGCGCGTATGAGTGATGTCTCCCCCATGTCGATCTCCACGTCGGACAGCCATGCTGCTGCGGTGGTCGCGAAGTGCGGCCAACGACCGGCGCCCCCATCGGCGCGAATCGAACCTCATTTGAGCAGCGAAGCGTCAAGACATGGTTAACGCGGCGTAAGCAAATCGGGTTAATATAGAGTGATCGCGCCTTGCGCCGCCGCTCGGAGCCCATGCGACGGCTCCCCCGGTGTAACCGCGGGCTTGAGGGAGGGGGCGACTACGGGCCGGGCGCCATCCACGGCGTGTGCGGATAGACCGCGAGCGCAGCCGCGGCGAGCGGGATGCCGTACGGCACACCGGCGCCGTGGGCATGCAGCCGTTGCACCCATTTCGCTCCTGCCAGCCAATGCGGCAGCGGGGCTAGGCGAAACTGCAGCAGCACCACGCTCAGCGCGCCGCCTAGCAACGACGCGTAGGCGACATAGGGCAGGAGCTGATCGAAGCCGATCCACAGCGCCGTCGCCGCCGCGAGCTTGGCGTCGCCGCCGCCGACCCAGCCGCGAACGAACAGGCCGAACGCCGCTACCAGGACGACGCCGGCTGCGCCCAGGTGCGAAAGCATGTCGGCTATGCCCATGCCGCCGGCCGCGGCCAGCACGAAAAAGCCCCCCACCAGGGCCAGCGACACCCGGTTGGAAATGGTCATGGTCAGCAGATCGCTCGAGGCGGCAAATGCCATCATCGCCGGAAAAAACATCAGTCTGACGGCGTCGGCGATCATGGTCATGGAGTGGAGCGCGGTCTCGGCGCGGCGCTTGCGCTGGCGCGCGAGCGTAAGGCGGCCTCCTTGCCGTTCCGTTAGCGCCGCTTCCCCCGAGGCTTGCGCCAAGCCCTCGACCATCATCACGGGCCAAGGAGCGGCGAGGCACCATGACAACCGCCTGCGATCGGCGGATCCACCTCGCGCAATCAGCGCGGCTCGCATGGGCAGTGAGGGACCCCGAGCCGACAGAAGCCTGGCAGTGCCTATCTGAAGTTGGTCTGGACGGTGGTGAATGTCGTGTTCAGCTTCGAGCCGAGGCCTTGCATGACGGCGATAATGGCGATCGAAATGCCGGCGGCCACGAGGCCATATTCGACGGCGGTCGCGCCCGATTCGTCCTTGACGAAGCGTTTCACGAGGTCGGTCATAACGGGCTCCATAAAGTCCACGCACTGTCTGAGCGGGTTCCGGCGCCGATTCATCGGCTTGTAAGCGGAACCGTCGCGAACCCTAGCGGGCGCACGTTGCGGCCGAGTTAATATCCGGGATGACCTTCCCAGTTATCGGATCGAACTATAGTGTCGTTAACGATATATTTTCCCAGTTATTCTTTGGTTAACAATGGATTTCTCGCAAGGATCGACTCGTATAACTGTATTGTTAATCTATTAAAGCACAAGATTGCAGTCTATCTTCGCGATTACATATCAGAAATACATAATAAATGCTTTGGAATAACTGCTTAGGGCGTTTCCTCCTCGCGGGGTGAAACGGCATTTGCGCCGCCCCTGGCCGGGTCAGGCGATCGGTAGCGCAGTCGTTGACTTGATCTTTTCCATCGCAAAGCGCGAGGTGACGTTCTTGAGCGGGACCGTCGTGATCAGCCGCTTGTAGAACCCGTCGTAACCCTGGATGTCGGGCACCACGACGCGCAGCATGTAATCGACGTCCCCGGCCATCCGGTAGAACTCCATCACCTCGGGCATGGCGCGCACCTCGCTGGCGAAGCGGTCGAGCCATTGCTGCGAGTGGTCGCCGGTTTCGATCGAGACGAAGACGGTCACACCGAGGCCCAGTTTCTCCTGATCGACCAGCGCGACTCGCTTCTGAATGACTCCC
Source organism: Xanthobacteraceae bacterium (assembly GCA_049579765.1). Lineage (GTDB taxonomy): Bacteria > Pseudomonadota > Alphaproteobacteria > Rhizobiales > Xanthobacteraceae > VAZQ01. The sequence goes on along the minus strand of JBAUOM010000797.1, from coordinate 2,252 downwards.
TCGGATTCCAGCCGCTGGATACGCTTCCAGCAGGGCGTCGAGGACAGGCCGACCAGACTGCCGATCTCGGCGACCGATCGGGAGGCGTCCTGTTGGAGGAGGGCGAGAATCTTGCGATCGATGGCATCCATTCTCCCAGACCTTCAAAAGAGAGATGAATACGGCTCTCAATGTGCATCAATTGGAACCAGTTTCTTTTTTCTGTGAGCTGATTGTATCTAGATAGAAAAATATTCTATTTCAAGCCCAATTTGACGCCGGCCACCACCGCCGCGCTCATCGAGGGTCGCTGTTCCATGTTCGGTTCGTTTCGTCTCTGTGCCGCGGGCTGGCGTGGAATCGGCGCCGCCATTGCGTTGTCCATCGGGTCGGCCGCCTTCGCCGCGTCGCCGCCGCCGCTCCTCACGGCTCAATGGCTCAGCGTTCATCTCAACGATCCCGGCTTGGTCGTGCTCGATATCCGCTCGGCGATTGATGGCGGCGGCACGGAGGCCTATCTGCGCAGCCACATCCCAGGTGCGATCCACAGCGATTACGACAAGGGCGGATGGCGGGTGACGCGCAACGGCGTGCCGTTCATGCTTCCGACGCCCGTACAACTGGAGAAGTTGATCGGCGAACTCGGCATCGACGAGGACAGCCACGTGGTCATCGTCCCCGCCGGCGTGCATGCGAATGACTTCGGTTCGGCGGCGCGCGTCTACTGGACCCTCAAAGTGGCGGGCCACCACGGGGTGTCGATCCTCGACGGCGGCTTCGCGGCCTGGACCGCGGCGGGGCTGCGGGTCGCGAGCGGGCAGGAGCCCGCTTCTCCCACGATCTTCACGGTCGCTCTCGACAAGACTGCGCTGGTGGAACTCGAGGAAGCGCAGGACCTCCAGCGTCGGGGAGGCGCCACATTCGTCGATGCTCGCGCCGCTGGATTTTTTGCCGGCAAGGAGAAAGGCCAGGGCGTGCAGGCGTACGGACACATCTCCGGCGCCATCAACGTCGATCACACGACGCTATACGACGCCGCGAGCAATCGGCTGAAATCGAAGGAGCGCCTTGCCGCTGCTTTCGCGCGAATCCCAGCTGGTCCGATCATCAGCTATTGCAATACCGGCCATTGGGCGGCGATCAACTGGTTCGTCTTGTCCGAATTGCTGGGACGCAAGGACGTCAGGCTCTACGCCGGCTCGATGATCGAGTGGACTGCCGATCCGCGACGGCCGATGGCATCCTCACGCACCAAGTGGGACGACCTGATGAAGATCCTGGGTCGCGGCTCCTAGGCCCGGTGGACTGCAATGGCGCTTGCGACGACGATAGACACGGATGCTCGGCCCCGGTCCGCCCGCGGGCGCGACTGGCCGTTTCTCATCGCCGCCGTTGCGGCGACCGCCGTGCTCGTTGCGCTTGTGGCGTTTGACGGGCAACCCGCCTCGGCGGTTCTGATACTGGGTGGGTTTGCGCTCGGCGTCGCCTTCTTGCGGGCCGAGTTCGGCTTCACCGCGGCATGGCGCCGCTTCCTCGTGCGCGGAGATGCCGGCGGGCTGATTGCAACTCTTCTTCTTACTGCGGTGGCGGCGATCGTGATCGTCCCGGTGGCCGCGCTGCTACCCGGCTTCGGCGGTACGGTTGCCCCCCTTGGTCCCTCGCTCGTCATCGGCGCGCTGGTGTTCGGGATCGGCATGCAGCTCGCGAACGGCTGCGGATCGGGCACGCTCTATGCGGCGGGTGGGGGCTCGGGCCGCATGCTGCTCACGCTCGCATTTTTCATCGTCGGCAGCGTGATCGGAAGCCTGCATCTGCCGACCTTTTACGCTCTCGGGGGAATCGACCCGATCGTCGCCAGTCACTATCTCGGCGCGTGGGGCGGACTGGCTGTCGCGCTCGTGAGCATCGCGGCGGCGGCTGCCGCAGTCGCCGTAGTCGCCCTGCGGCGCGGAGCAAACGTGGCGCCCAGCAAGCCGGTGCTGATCGGCGCGCTTGTGATCGGCGTGCTCGCGGTTGTCGTATTCATCGCGGGCGGCCATCCCTGGAGCATCACCTTCGGATTCACCTTGTGGGGCGGCAAGATCGCGACCGCCATGGGATTCGACCTGTCGGGCGCCGAGTTCTGGCAGTGGCCAGGACCGAAACGTGCGCTCGCGGAGAGCGTTTTGAGCGATACGTCGAGCCTTACCGATTTCGGCATGATCCTCGGCGCGATGGCTGCAGCCGCGGTCAGTCGGCCGTTCGCCCGCGCGCCGTGGCCGCCGCGACGATCC
>JBAUOM010000796.1:0-3354 GCA_049579765.1 Xanthobacteraceae bacterium | reverse complement strand
ACGGTGAAGCCTTGCGCGCCGAGCCCGCGGGCGAATTGCGCCCAGTCGTGATCGGGAATGCTGGTCAGCTCCATCGGCAGCGTGCCGTATTGCCGCGCCCGCAGCCAGACATTGCCGAGCGCGCCGTTGTTGATGACCATGTAGACGATGGGCAGCCGGTAGCGCGCGGCGGTCTGCACCTCGATGCCGTGCATCTGCATGCAGCCGTCGCCGGTAATGACCGCGACGCGCCGGTCCGGCCGCGCGCACTGCGCGCCGACCGCCGCCGGGATCGCCCATCCCATCGGTCCGAGATTGGTGGCGGAGATGTAGGTGCGCGGCTCATAGGCGGTCCAGTAGTGTCCGGCGAAAGCGCGATGCGCGCCGGAATCGACCAGCAGGACGCCGTCGCGCGGGAGCGCCTTGCGCAGCGCGGCGATCGCCGCGGCGGGATGGATCGGCGCCGTCGCGCGCTTGGTGTTCTCGATGTCGTAGAGCCGCGGGCCCGCCTTGATGGTTGCCAGCCATTGTCGCCGGCGCGCCGCGCCGCCTTGCAGTGCCGGCCCGATCACGTCGGCGCGGCGGCCCATGAGCTCGAGGAAGGCATGGCAGCTCCCCTGCACCACGTGGCCGAGATCGCCGTTGGCGGTGAGCTCGTCCATGTCGGTATTGACGTGAATCATGCGCGCCTTGCTGCGCTCGCGCACGGTCCAGTGCATGGTGTCGCGCTCGTTGAGGCCGGAGCCGAGCACCACGAGGCAGCCGAGCTCGTCGTCGAGGATGGCATTGGTGGCGTGGCGGGTGCCGGCGTAGCCGAACACGCCGAGCGAGAGCTCATGATCCTCGGGGAACACGCCCTTGGCGCGCAAGGTGGTTGCGATCGGGATCGACCAGCGCTCGGCCAGCATCTTCAGGATGGCTGCGGCGGTGTCGTGCTCGACCCCAGCGCCGACCAGAAAGGCGACGCGGCTGTTCTCGCGCTGCGCGTCCGCGAGCGCGCTCAGCGCGGCGTCGGCGGGCGCCAAGCTCAACGGCTCGGCGCCGACGAACAACGGCAGCACCTTGGCGTAAGCCACCGCGCATTCCCCGGTGAGCGCGTCGTGGGCGAGCGAGAGATGCACCGGCCCGCGCGGCTGCGCCCACATCGTGGTGAGCGCGTGGCGGAACCAGTGGTTCAGGTTCCTGGCGTCGGCGACCGTCTTCGACAGGCGCGTGAGCGGCGCCATCACGGCGGTGTCGTCGAGCGTGGCCTGGCTCGCGTCCTGGAACGCGCCGCGGCCTTCCATGTCGACCGGCACCTCGCCGGTCATCACCAGCAGCGGCGAGCCGTCGGTCTTGGCGGCGGCGGTGGCGGCGGCCATGTTGCAGCAGCCGGGGCCGCCGATCCCGAGCGCGGCGCCGAACGTGCCGCTGGCGCGGGCATAGCCGTCGGCCATGTAGGCGGCGCCGCCTTCGTGCGCCGCCACCACCGGCGTGAGCCTCTCCTGGCGCGCCAGTGCCGGCAGGAACGGATCGACCAGGCCGCCCGGCACCATGAACAGGTGGCCGAGACCTTCCTTGGCCAGCGCGGCGAGGATGTAATCGGTGCCGAGAGGTGTCGGACGCGAGGGAGCGGGCGGCGGCGTACGGGAGCTCGCGGAAGATGTCGAGGTCATGGGATGCGCCCTCTTGCGTCCGGTGCCGGCGGTCGTGGCTTGCGGCGTGGCGTGGGCTCGGCATGGCTGCCGGTGCACAACGGTCCGCGGCGCTTCATGGCCCGCCCATGCGTTCGCGACAAGGGCTACGAGGTCGCGGCCGCAATCGCCGGGCCGGGTGGAGCGGTTGCAAAGCCCGGCCCCATTTGGCATAGCTCTGCGCTGGTCCGCGCCGGAGTTCCGGCCGGACCTCGGATGCGGGTGTAGCTCAGGGGTAGAGCACGACCTTGCCAAGGTCGGGGTCGAGGGTTCGAATCCCTTCGCCCGCTCCAAATAAACATTGTCCAGCCCGGACACATGGGTGACGGACCGTACCTAAGACATGGGTGACAACCTCGTGCCGAACGGGTTGTCGAGGGATTGCAAGGTCCTCTGCTCCAAGTCGAAGCATCCAAGTCGAAGCATCCAAGTCGAAGTATCCAAGTCGAAGTATCCCGGATCGTAGGGCATGCAGCTGGCGAGCCAAATGCGCCGGCGAGCCGGTGCACCGGAAGCTCGCGGAGCTTGCGTGTGTCCCAGTGCGGCTTCTGGGTCTCGAGGCGGATGACCGGGCTTTCGGCCTGCTGCGGACGTTGATTGGCGTAGCGAACCGGCCGGCGACAACGGGCGCTCAGGACCACGAGCCCGTACTCCTTGTAGCGATCGAAACCTTGTAGCCGGTCTTGCGGGTTATACCGAAATCCCGGCACACGGCCGTCATCGGCCCCCCCTCCAGCAGGCGGGCGACGCGCGTTTTGACAAAGTAGCTTCCAGAAGCTACCTTGGCGCAATGCGTGCCGTCGGCTTGAAAGCGCTCAAGAACCGGCTGAGCGAATACGTTCGCTTGGTCGCCAACGGCGAAACCGTGCTGGTCACGGATCGCGACCGTGTCGTGGCCGAGCTCTCGCCGCCGCGCGCAGGCCGGAGCGAGCTGCTGGGTGATGCAATGCTGGCCGAGGCGGTGCGCAAGGGATGGGTCACGCCGCCCGCGCTCGGCAGCGGAGCCGCGCCGCCACGCAAGCCAATCGCGGCGTTTCGGACGCTCATGGAGGAGTTGCGGCACGATCGCGACGACCGATGATCTATCTCGATACCTCGGTCGCTCTGGCCCACCTGCTGGCGCAAGATCGCTCACCGCCCGCCGCCTTGTGGCAGGAACAGCTGGTCGCGAGCCGTCTCCTCGAATACGAGCTTTGGAATCGCATTCACGTGCGCGGGTTGGGCCGATCGCATGGCGAGGAGGCCCGATCGCTGATCGGTCATGTGGCGCTGATCGAGCTGGCGCCGGTGGTTCTCGCTCGCGCCTTGGAGCCGTTTCCAGTTCCGCTGCGGACGCTCGACGCACTGCACGTGGCGTCGCTCGAGTTTTTGCGCGAGCGCGGCCAGAAGGTCGAGCTGGCCAGCTACGACGAACGGATGCTCGCGGCAGCGCGGGCGCTCGAGATTCCGCTCTTCGCGCTGTAGGCGTGGTGGATTGGAGCGACATCCGCGGCGCGCTGGACAAGCTGCGCCCCTTCATCCCGGAAGCTGCGGCCGGGTCTCGGATGCGGGTGTAGCTCAGGGGTAGAGCACGACCTTGCCAAGGTCGGGGTCGAGGGTTCGAATCCCTTCGCCCGCTCCATAGCAAAATCAATTACTTAGCTGACTTCCCTGGGTCGTCTAGAGTCCGCATTTTTTGGTATGGGGTAACACTGGGGTAACA
>JBAUOM010000795.1:0-3148 GCA_049579765.1 Xanthobacteraceae bacterium | reverse complement strand
CCTATGTGGCGGCGGCCAAGCGCCTCGTCTTCGGCAAAGTCGGCATCGACATGATCGCCGGCCCCTCCGAAGTGCTGATCCTCGCCGACAAGACCGGTCACCCCGACTGGATCGCGGCCGACCTTCTCGCCCAGGCCGAGCACGACGCCAGCGCCCAGTCGATCCTGATCACCGACGATGCCGAGCTCGCGCACGCGGTCGAGCAGGCGCTCGCCGCGCAGCTCGCCACGCTGCCGCGCGCCGCCATCGCGGGCGCCTCCTGGCGCGATTTCGGCGCCATCATCCTCGTGGGCGCGCTCGACGAGGCGGTGCCGCTCGTCGACGCGATCGCGCCGGAGCATCTCGAGATCGAGTGCGCGGATGCCGAACGGCTGGCCGGCCGCATCCGCAATGCGGGCGCGATCTTTCTCGGTGCCCACACGCCGGAAGCGATCGGCGATTACGTCGGCGGCTCCAACCACGTGCTGCCGACCGCGCGCTCGGCGCGCTTCTCCTCGGGACTGGGCGTGCTCGACTTCATGAAGCGCACCTCCATCCTCAAATGCGGACCCGATCAGTTGCGCGCGCTCGCCCCCGCCGCGATCGCACTGGGCGAGGCCGAGGGGCTCGACGCGCACGCCCGTTCGGTGGCGATGCGCCTCAATCGGTAATGACCATCTCCCGCATGCCCGCCGTGGCGCCGACGCGGTGTCCGCGATGAGCCGCCAGGACCGCGCGCCGAGCCGAAAGCCGGACCGCCTCGTTGCGGTCACGCTCGACGAGAATTCGATCGGCCGCTCGAATCCCGACGTCGAGCACGAGCGCGCGGTCGCGATCTACGACCTGCTCGAGGACAACACCTTTGCGCCCAAGGACGACGACGCGGGGCCGTTCGCGTTGCATCTGAGCATCACCGGCAGCCGCCTCGTGTTCGACATCCGCCGCGCGGACGGCACCCCGCTGATCGCGCATCTGCTCGCGCTGTCGCCGCTGCGGCGCATCGTGAAGGACTATTACACGGTCTGCGACAGCTACTACGCGGCCATTCGTACCGCGACGCCCGACCGCATCGAGGCGCTCGACATGGCCCGCCGCTCCCTCCACGACGAGGGCTCCAATATCCTGATGGAGCGATTGGCGCGCAAGGTGAGGCTCGACTTCGACACCGCACGGCGCCTGTTCACCCTGATCTGCGTGCTGCATTGGAAGGGATGAAGCCACCGCTGCTCACCCTCGGTGTCGCCCCCGCGCGGGGCACCCCGCGACGCTCGCGTCGCGGGGACCCCGTTGCGGGGGCCCATAACCACCGCCTCTGGAATATGGGTCCCCGCTTTCGCGGGGACGACAGCAATGGATAACACTCGACGGCCGCAGGCGGTGTTGTTCGCCTGCGGGCTCAACTCCGTGCGCTCGCCCATGGCAGCCGCCCTGCTGCGGCAGATGTCCGGCACCTCGCTTTACGTCGGCTCGGCGGGCGTGCGCAAAGCCGAGCTCGATCCGTTCGCGGCCGCGGCGATGGAAGAGATCGGCCTCGACATCAAGGCGCACCGGCCGATCACCTTCGAGGAGCTCGACGACCTGGAAGGGCTCAACTTCGACCTCATCGTCACCCTCTCGCCCGAAGCGCACCACCGGGCGCTCGAGCTCACGCGCACGCTCGCCGCCGACGTGGAGTACTGGCCTACGGCTGACCCGACCGCGATCGAAGGCAGCCGCGAGCAGCGGATGAATGCGTACCGCGAAGTGCGCGATCAGCTGCTGGCGCGAATCAGGGCGCGGTTTGCGCTTCACCAGCGCGGCAACGAATGACGAAAACGATAGTCGGCAGTTGTCGGATCGGCGTGATTCCGCTAGCTTTCGCGCCGTCGGGAGGGCGTATCCGGCCGTCCCGTTGCAAATGCCGGGTAGCGGATGGCAAAAGAAGAACTACTGGAATTCCCCGGGGTCGTGACGGAACTGCTTCCGAACGCCACGTTCCGGGTCAAGCTAGAAAACGAACATGAGATCATCGCTCACACCGCCGGACGCATGCGCAAGAACCGCATCCGCGTGCTCGCCGGCGACAAGGTCCTGGTCGAGATGACTCCCTACGACTTGACCAAGGGTCGCATCACCTACCGGTTCAAGTAATCGGCGTTGCCTTTGGTCCACATCTCCGTCATGCAGCCGCGGCGCAATCAACCATGATCGGCCGGCCCAAGCTGGTGCTCGCATCCGGCTCGCCGCGCCGCGTGTCGCTGCTCAATCAGACCGGCATCGATCCCGACGCGCTGCGCCCCACCAATGTCGACGAGACGCCGCTGCGGGGAGAGCTGCCGCGCGCCTGCGCCAACCGGCTCGCGCGCGCCAAGGCCGAGGCCGCGCTCGTTCAGGTCAACGCCGACGAGGAGCTCAAGGGCGCCCATATCCTCGCCGCCGACACCGTCGTGGCGGTCGGCCGGCGCATCCTGCCCAAGGCCGAGCTGATCGACGAGGCCGCCCAGTGCCTGCGGCTTCTGTCCGGGCGCAATCACCGCGTCCACACCGCGATCTGCCTGGTCACTCCGAACGAGGCCTACCGCCAGCGCCTGGTCGAGACGCGCGTGCGCTTCAAGCGCCTGTCGCACGAGGACATCGAGACCTATCTGGCTTCCGGCGAATGGCGCGGCAAGGCCGGCGGCTACGCCGCGCAGGGCATCGCCGGCAGCTTCATCGTCAAGATCGTCGGCTCCTACAGCAACGTGGTGGGGCTGCCGCTCTACGAGGTGACCACGCTCTTGTCCGGCGAGGGCTATCCGATCCGGGCGGGCTGGCTCGACGCGGTCTGATGCTGGCGGCTTCTCCCTCGCTCACCATATCAACGCCATGTCCGAGCGCGCCGAAGCTCCCCCCACCAAGCCCTGCCCAGTCTGCGGCAAGCCGTCGGTGCCGGAGTTCCGGCCGTTCTGCACGCGGCGCTGCGCCAACGTCGACCTCAACCGCTGGCTCGGCGGCGTCTACGCGGTGCCGGTCAAGGACGACGAGGACGAGGACGGCGCGGCCAAGGGCGAGGACGATTCCTAGGGGCGGGCGGCGAGGCGTGAGCGAGGTCACGGGCCGCTACGATCATGCCGGCGGGCGCGCAAACTGTAAACGCAACCAGTCTCTAGTTTCGAGTCTCAGCTGAAGGGTGCAGTCCACAGCCGGCTCC
>JBAUOM010000794.1:0-17236 GCA_049579765.1 Xanthobacteraceae bacterium | reverse complement strand
GCTCGAGATCTGCGTGCTCATCGGTCTGCAGTTGAATTTTGCCAATATCATCGCACTGCCGCTTCTTTTCGGCGTCGGCGTCGCCTTCAAGATCTACTACATCATTGCGTGGCGCTCGGGCGGGACGAACTTCCTGCAATCGAGTCTGACGCGGGCCATCCTCTTCAGCGCCTGCACCACGGGCATCGCCTTCGGCAGTCTGTGGCTCTCGCATCACCCGGGAACATCGAGCATGGGTAAGCTGATGGCCCTGTCGCTGCTGACGACCCTGGCGGCCGCCGTCATCTTTCAGCCGGCTCTCATTGCGACGCAGCGGCACCGGCTCTCATTGCGACGCAGCGGCATCTCTCAATCCCTGAACGGCCATAATTTGTTGTAAAAATACCTCCCCGCAAAATTGAGGGGTGAGGCAAAAAAGTGACAGTCCTCGCGACGTACAACTGCTAGCTTGATCGTCTCGCGGCGTGCCGGCGGTTCCTGCGCGCTGTGGCTGTATTTGTGAACGCCATCGCGCCTGGCTACGAAATCTGAGTCGAGATGAAAATCATGCGTCGCGCTCACGGTGGGCTGAAATGGGCGATTGCGTGGGCATTGCCGCTGCTCCTGGGCGCGTGTGCGGGGCTGCCCAGGGACGTATCGATGCCGATCAACGATCCCAACGAGGCCGTGAATCGTCACGTAATGGCGGCGAACCAGCAGGTATTGCGACCGGTCTCCGAACTCGTAAAGACGGCGATCCCGGGGCCCTTGAGCGACCGCTTGCATGATTTCAACTCAAACCTGAGGGAGCCGCGCATCTTCGTGAATAACGTGCTGCAGGGTCGCTTCGAGGGGGCCGCACATACCGGTGCCCGCTTCTTGCTCAATTCGACCTTTGGTGTCGCTGGGCTCTTCGACATCGCAAGCCGCGAAGGCCTGCCGCAGCAGAGCGGCGACTTCGGCCAGACGTTGTTTGTCTGGGGGGTCCCCGAGGGCGCCTACGTGGTGCAACCCTATCTGGGTCCATCGACGGTACGCGATGCGGTCGGATCGGCTGTGGATCTGGTAAGCAATCCGTTTGGCTGGTTCCTGGCACCGCCAGTGGCCTTGACCGTCGGGACTGCGGGTTTGGATGCAGTGGACCGGCTGGGTCAATTGAAACAGGCCGAAGACGCATCCATCGATTTCTACAGCTTTGTTCGCTCGAGCTATTATCAGATGCGGCGGGCGGAGCTGCGCGAAGCCGTTGGCCTGCCGAGCGTCGTCGACTCACCGGCCCTAGCTGACCTTGAGGACCCCGCTCTCGACGAGAACCCCACCCCCGACGCCAGCCGTTCGGCGTCGGCCGTACGGTGACCCGGATTTGACGTCGGAAGGCGGCATCGGCGCTGGCCGAAGCGGCGATGCTGGCGCTAAGGCAATGCCCTCAGATGCCGTATCGGTCGGCCCGGCGTCAGCGCCGCCGCCGCGGCCACAATGGCATTGGCGTCGATGCCATAGTGCCGGTAGAGGTCCGGGATCGAGCCGGTCTGTCCGAAGTGCTCGACGCCGAGCGGCCGCACGCGGTGGCCATGGACCGCCCCGAGCCAGGCGAGCGTCGCCGGGTGGCCGTCGAGTACCGACACGATGCCGCAATGGGACGGTACGTCGGTAAGCAGCTTTTCGATATGCGAGCGGGCGTGCACGAGGCCGCGCTCGCGCGCGCGTTGCGCCGCGGTCCAGCCGGCGTTCAGCCGATCGGCCGAGGTCACGGCGAGGAGTCCGACGTCGCGCCGGTCCTCCGCCATCAGCCCGACCGCCTGGATCGCCTCCGGCGCGACCGCCCCGGCATAGGCCACGACGACCTGGCAGTTCGGACCCGGCGGGCGCAGCCAATAGGCGCCGTCGACGATGGCCTGGGAGAGCTCCGGCGTGACCGCGCGCTTGATCTGCTCGATCGGGCGGGTCGAAAGACGCAAGTAGACGGAACCGCCGGTTTCGTCGCGCAGCCAGTTGCGCTCGGAGGCTTCACTATCGCCGTCGCGCTGGACGTAGTCGAAGGCGAAAGCGAGGATCGCCGCCAGCTCGTCGACGAAGGCCGGCTCGAAAGCGGCAAGGCCGTCTTGCGCCAGCCCGATGAGCGGCGTGGCGATCGACTGATGCGCGCCGCCTTCGGGCGAAAGCGTAAGGCCCGAGGGCGTCGCCACCAGGATGAAACGCGCTTCCTGATAGCAGGCGTAATTGAGCGCATCGAGCCCGCGCTGAATGAACGGATCGTACAGCGTGCCGATCGGGATCAGCCGCTCGCCGCTGATCGCGTGCGACAGCCCCAGTGCGGACAAGAGGATGAACAGATTCATCTCGGCGATGCCGAGTTCGATGTGCTGGCCCTTGGGCGAGAAGTCCCAATTGAACGTGGAGGGAATGCGCTCGCTCTTGAAGGTGTCCGCCATTTTCTCACGCGCGAACAAGCCGCGGCGATTGACCCAGGCCCCGAGATTGGTCGAGACGGTGACGTCGGGCGAAGTGGTGACGACGCGATCCGCGATCTCGCTGTTGCCGCGGCCCAGCTCGTTGAGCAGTGCCCCGAAACCCGCCTGTGTCGACATCAACGGCTGGATCGCCACCGGCAGTTCCGGCGGCACCGCGATACGCGACGCATGGTGGCGACGGGGACCCTCGAGGAACGGCACGTGGTCGAGAAAACGCCGCAGCTCGGCCGGCGCGATGCTCAGCCCCTCGAACTTGTCCCACTCGTGCCCCGGCCGGACATTCATCGCGGCGCGCAGCCTTTCGGTTTGCGCCGGCGTCATCAGCCCGGCGTGGTTGTCCTTGTGGCCGGCGAATGGCAGCCCGAAGCCCTTGATGGTGTAGCAGATGAAGCAGATCGGCCGGTCGTGATCGACCTTGCCGAAGGCCTCGAGCAGCGCGGGCAGGTCGTGGCCGGCGAGATTGGTCATGAGCCGCGCCAGCTCGTCGTCGGAACGTGCCTCGATCAGTCGCGTGGCCGGTCCTTGATCGCCGATTTCCTCGAGCAGCCGCCGGCGCCAGGCGGCGCCGCCCTGGAACACCAGCGCGGAATAGAGTTGGTTCGGACAATTGTCGATCCATTCGCGCAGGCGTTCTCCCCCCGGCTCGCGGAATGCCTGCTGGAGCAAAGAGCCGTATTTGAGGATGACCACGTCCCAGCCGAAGGCCTTGAACAGCGCCTCGTAACGCTCCCACAAGCCCTCGCGGATGACCGCGTCGAGGCTCTGGCGGTTGTAGTCGATGATCCACCAGCAATTGCGCAGGCCCTGCTTCCAGCCTTCGAGGATCGCCTCGAAGATGTTGCCTTCATCGAGCTCGGCATCCCCGACCAGCGCGATCATCCGCCCTTCCGGCCGCTGCAGTCCCCAGCCGTGGGCGCGGACATAGTCCTGCACCAGCGAGGAAAACAGCGTCTGCGCCACCCCCAGGCCGACTGAGCCGGTGGAGAAGTCGACGTCGTCGGTGTCCTTGGTGCGCGAGGGATAGCTCTGCGCGCCCTTGTAGCCGCGAAAGTCCTCGAGCTTCCGCCGGCTCTGGCGGCCGAGCAGATATTGGATGGCGTGATAGATCGGGCTCGCATGCGGCTTGACCGCCACCCGATCCTGGGCACGCAGGACGTGGAAATAGAGCGCGGTCATGATGGTGGAGAGCGAGGCCGACGAGGCCTGGTGGCCGCCGACCTTCAGGCCGTCGACGTTCTCGCGCAGATGGTTGGCGTGATGGATGGTCCAGCTCGCGAGCCACAGAACCTTCTTTTCCAGTTCGCCGAGGAGGCACAGCTCTTCGGCGGTCGGGTTTGCCTGGTGGCTTGTGGTCATCGACATTGAATCAGGGGGTTGCAAGGGCTGGCCGACTACTTATGGCGTGGGCGGGCCGAAAGCGAGTGCGCGGCAACGGCCGTCCGCATCCGAGGGGCGCCTTCGGCCGCAACGGCAACCGCGGATTTGTTTTCGCCGGGCGCACTACGGTGCCAGCAGCACCTGGCGGCAAGCGGCCGGCAGGTCCGCCATCTTGGGCCCGGGCCGCGGCTTTGCTGGCACGAGCGATGGCCTGGGGTGGAGCACCGCGTCGGTGAACCAATAGTCGAGCTCCTTGCCGCAGCCGTCCTCCGTCGGCCGCGGCGGCTGCGGCTTGCATTCCGGACTGCCGGACGGGCAGTTCAGGCGGACATGGAAATGATAGTCGTGTCCCCACCACGGCTGCACCTTCCCGAGCCAACGGCGGTCGCTGCCGGCGTCGCGGCACAAGGCTTTCTTGATCGCCGCGTTCACGAAGATGCGGGCGACCTGGGGGTCCTGGGCCGCCGCCCTGATCACGTTGACATGCGCGGGCGTCCACACCTGGGGATCGACGTCGAGGCGGTCCTCCCGGACGACCATGGTCGCCGATATTTCTTCCCGCTCCTCCCGTGTCAGCTCGCGACCGGGCATTGGCGTGAGCCAGATATCGGCATCGAGGCCGACCTGATGGCTGGCATGGCCGGTCAGCATCGGACCGCCCCGCGGCTGCGACATGTCGCCGACCAGCAGTCCCCGCCAGCCGGTCTTGGGCGCTTGCGCGGCGAGCCGTTCCAGAAATTGCACCAGGGCCGGATGACCCCAGTTGCGATTGCGCGAGAGTCGCATCACCTGCCAGGTGGCGCCGTTGATGGGCAACGCCACCGCGCCCGCGAGGCAGCCTTTGGAGTAGAATCCGATCGTGCGCGATTGCAGATGGGCGGGTTCGGTCTTGCGGCCGAACAGTTCCTTGGCGGGGGTGCGGGGATCCTCGGGATGCGCGAGCGGCGGCAATGGCTCCGGATTGACGTTGCCTTTGTCCTGCGCGCTCGCGGCGCAAGGCGCAAACAATAGTGCTGCAAACAGCCAAGCAGCCGCGCGCCGCCCCGGATTGCGCCACGCTGCGCCCCGCGGCGCCGTCTTCGTCGTCGTCATATTTGCGGCATCCAATGAGAGTTTGCCGCCCCCGTCGCCGCTCGGGCCGGTCACCCCGGGTGCGAGCCCTGCACCCGCAGGCGGGTAAACCCCGGGATTCCTGGCGTCAAGCGGGGATACACCCCGTGCCCCCTTTTTGAACCCGAAGGTCGCGCAACTGGCCGATGGCCGGGGCTAGGGGCGCCGGCGGGTGCCGGGCTCATGATTATGGTGCGCCATGGGCGGCGGCGCGATTGTTTTCGCCGACGCCTAAGGAGGCGCTGAGCCGTGCCAAAATTTGGATGCGATGCTCCGGCGGCGAGACGCCGACTTGAACGGCGTGCCCGAGACCCGCTCAGCGCGCCACGCGCCGCTTGCGGGTGGCGGCCGCCTTCTTGGCCGAGCGCGAACGTGCTGCCGCCGGACGTTTCGCCGCCGCCCGCCCGCCGAGGCGTCCACCCTTGCGCGAGGATGCATGGCTCACTTTCTTGCCGCGTCCAGATCCGCTTTTCTTGCCACCGCCGGTCTCCTTGTTGATGGTGGCCCAGGCGCGCCGTTCGGCTTCCCCGTGTGAGACGCCGCGCCGTTCGTAGCCTTCCTCGATGTGCTCGGCCTGGCGCTTCTGCTTATTGGTGTAGCTCGACTTGTCGCCACGGGGCATCGCTCTTCTCCTCAACGTCGTTCCATCAACTCGCGGTGAATCAATGCCCGTTCGGATTTCCAGTTCCGCAAACCGAGCGGAACCGCGCGGGCTTACGGCCGTTGCCATACGACAAAGCCTCAAAGACGGGAGACAGCGTGATGGCTACCACGACCCAAGGCAGGACACTCGAGCAGCGCGAGACCGCAAGCCTCATCGGCAGCGACAAGGTGGAAGGCACGCCGGTCTACCGCTCGAATGGCGACCGCGTCGGCCAGATCGAGCGGATCATGATCGACAAGCTCAGCGGCAAGGTCGCTTATGCGGTGATGAGTTTTGGCGGCTTTCTCGGAATCGGCGAAGATTATTACCCGCTGCCGTGGTCGCTGCTGACCTACAATCCGCGGCTCGAGGGCTACGAGGTCAATGTCGGCGAGCAGCAGCTCAAGGGCGCGCCGAAATACTCCAAATACGACAGCTGGGACTGGTCGGACCGGGCGCGCGACAAGCAGGTGTACGACTATTACGGCGCGAGCCCCTACTATTGGGGCTAAGGCGAATCCGAGCCAAATCCGACTTCAAGCGAATCGACTTGGAGGCCACCGAGAGCCCCCGGCCGGCGGGCCGGGGGCTCGAGTTCTGCCCCGTTCTCTGGCCCCTCCGCGCGCGCCGACCATGTCGGGGCCGGAGTGAGTTTTGCCGGCACGGCAATCCAGCAGCTTAAATCGCCGACGTCATAGGCGCGCAGGCCGGGACGAAGATTCGGGGCAAGATTGTTCCGGATCGGCCCGATCTCGCGCTGGCGCGTTGCGCTTGAACTCGGCGGGCGGCATCCTCTTGGCGTCGCCGCTCCATAGCCTTGCACGTGCAGGGGAGTTGGGGCCGAGTGCAGGTGAGCTGGGTTGAGTGCGGGAGTTGCCTTAGACTGAGAGCGCCGACTCCATCCCGACAGGTTCGAGGGAGACTGTGCCATGAGCTGCCTGAAACGCTGCGCTTGGGAGCGCGCGAGCGTGCTCGCAAGCCGACGTTCCTTCATCGCCGGATTCGCCGGCACCGCGGCCCTGCTGCCGGTGGCTGCGCACGCGCAGGCGGACGCTCCGGCGTCCAGGGAGGACGTGCGGTTCATGCGTATGGCGCTCGCGGAAGCGCGCCGGGCCGACTTTCCGTTCGGAGCGGTGATCGTGCGGGACGGCGCGGTGATCGCGCGCGGCCGCAATCTCGGACGCACGGACCACGATCCCACCGCCCACGGCGAAATGGTCGCGATCCGGCGTTGTCTTGCCGAGCACGGCCCCGGCGCGTTGCGCGGCAGCACCCTCTACACCTCCGGGGAGCCGTGTGCGATGTGCACGGGCGCCATCATCTGGTGCCACATGGGGCGGATCGTGTTCGCTGCGTCCGTCGCCCAGCTCGCCGCCAAGATCGATCAGATCATGATTTCGAGCGCCGAGATCGTCGGTAAGGCGCCGTTCGCGCCGATTCCGATCACCGGCGGCGTGCTGGCGGACGAGGCGATGGCCCTGTTCACGAAGTAGCACGATCCCCGTTTTCCGCGCTGCGAGATATCAATTCATCGCTGCAGTGGAGATTGCCCCATGATCGTCATCCGTGCAGCGAAGACTGCCACTGTCGCGGCTGTCGCGTTGTTCGCCAGCCTCGTAACTTTCGGAAACCTCACCGACTACAACACCAATTTCGTTTTCGTCGAGCACGTCATGTCGATGGACACGGTCTTCCCGTTTTCCACCATCAAATATCGGGCGATCACCAACCCGACGCTGCATCACGCGGCTTATGCAATCATCATCGCGACGGAGGCCGCGACCGCGGTGCTGTGCTGGATCGGTTCGGCCGCGCTCGTGCGGCGGCTGCGTGCCGATGCGGGCGTGTTCAATCGGGCGAAGACATGTGCCGTGCTCGGTCTCACGCTGGGCTTCCTGCTCTGGCAGGTCGGCTTCATGTCGATCGCGGGCGAATGGTTCGGGATGTGGCAGTCGCAGCAGTGGAACGGCGTGCCGAGCGCGTTTCGATTTCTCGTGACCTTGATCACCGTGCTGATCTTCGTGGTGATGCCGGACAACGAAATCGAGCGGGGAGGGGCGGTGTGAGCCGGGCCGGCCGGAGGTCGGGCGTCAGACATCGACCTTCAGCGCCGCAATGAACGCCTCCTGCGGGATCTCCACCTTGCCGAACTGGCGCATGCGCTTCTTGCCTTCTTTCTGCTTCTCGAGGAGCTTGCGCTTGCGCGTCACGTCGCCGCCGTAGCACTTCGCGGTCACGTCCTTGCGGAAGGCGCGCACCGTCTCGCGCGCGATGATCTTGCCGCCAATCGCGGCCTGGATCGGCACCTGGAACATGTGCGGAGGGATGAGCTCCTTGAGTTTTTCCACCATGGCGCGGCCGCGGCTTTCCGCCCGCGTGCGATGCACCAGCATCGCCAGTGCGTCGACGGGATCGCCGTTGACCAGGATTTGCATCTTCACCAGATCGGCCGGCTTGAAGTCGGTGAGCTGATAGTCGAACGACGCGTAGCCTTTCGACACCGATTTCAACCGATCGTAGAAATCGAACACCACCTCGTTGAGCGGCAGGTCGTACTTCACCATTGCCCGGTTGCCCACATAGGTGAGCTCGACCTGCACCCCGCGCCGGTCCTGGCAGAGCTTGAGCACGCTGCCGAGGTACTCGTCGGGCGTGAGGATGGTGGCGCGGATCCAGGGCTCCTGCATCTCCTTGACGTGGACCGGATCCGGCATGTCGACGGGATTGTGGATCTCGATCTGCTTGCCGTTGCTCAGCGTGAGCTTGTAGATCACCGACGGCGCGGTCGCGATCAGGTTGAGATTGAACTCGCGTTGCAGCCGTTCCTGGATGATTTCTAGGTGCAATAGTCCCAGGAAGCCGCAGCGGAAGCCGAAGCCGAGCGCGGCCGAGGTTTCCATCTCGTAACTGAAGCTCGCGTCGTTGAGCCGCAGCTTGCCCATGGCCCCGCGCAGGTCCTCGAACTGCGCGGCGTCGACCGGGAACAATCCGCAGAACACCACCGGGATGGCCGGGCGAAAGCCGGGGAGGGGCTCCCGCACCGGTTTCCTGTCGTCGGTGATGGTGTCGCCGACGCGGGTATCGGCCACCTCCTTGATCGAGGCGGTGAGAAACCCGATCTCGCCGGGACCGAGCTCCTCGACGGTCGCCATCTTCGGGGTGAACACGCCGACGCGGTCGACCTCGTAGGCCGCGCCGGTACCCATCATGCGGATGCGCTGGCCTTTCCTGAGCACCCCGTCGACGACGCGCAGCAGCACCACGACACCGAGATAGCTGTCGTACCAGCTGTCGACGAGGAGCGCCTTGAGCGCCGCGTCGCGGTCGCCCGTGGGCGGCGGCAGGCGGGCCACGATGCCTTCCAGGACCTCGGAAACATTGAGGCCGGTCTTGGCCGAGATCAGGATCGCGTTCGAGGCGTCGAGCCCGATCACGTCCTCGATCTGCTGTTTCACCTTCTCCGGCTCGGCCGCCGGCAGGTCGACCTTGTTGAGGACGGGCACAACCTCATGGTTGTTGTCGATCGCCTGATAGACGTTCGCCAGCGTCTGCGCCTCGACGCCCTGAGAGGCATCCACCACCAGCAGCGACCCTTCGCAGGCGGCGAGCGAGCGGTTGACCTCGTAGGCGAAATCGACGTGTCCGGGCGTGTCGATGAGGTTGAGGACATAGTCCTTGCCGTCGCGCGCGCGGTAATTGAGGCGCACGGTTTGCGCCTTGATGGTGATGCCGCGCTCGCGCTCGATCTCCATGGAATCGAGCACCTGCTCCACCATTTCGCGCTCGGCCAGGCCGCCGGTGGACTGGATCAGCCGGTCGGCCAGCGTCGACTTGCCGTGGTCGATATGGGCGATGATGGCGAAGTTGCGGATGTTCTCGATAGCCGCATTCATGGCGCGCGCATTAGCACTGGCGTCGAAAAGCAGCAAGCACGCTCGGCCCGGCTTTTCGCCCCTGCCCGCGCGCCGGCAGACTGCGTTTCACTCTGCCGCCACCTGGTGCTCGGCGAGGAACGGCTCGAGCGACACCGGCTCGTCGGCGCGCGCAACGATGGCGTGGCCGGGCGGCACCGGCTGCCAGTGTGCGCGCTCGCCGTCGAGCGGCTCCGACACCACGATCACGTTGCCGCCGGATTCGCGGAAGTAGAGGGTGTTGGCGGTGTCGTTGGCGGAGTAGCGAAACGCGTAGAGGTCGCGGCCGTTAGCGAGCGCGGACGTGAAGCGAAGGGGCTCCCGATACCCCTTGGCGCTGACCATGTCGGTGATGGTCGCGAGCACCCGCGCGGTCGCTCCTACCGGATCCCTGTCGCCGCCGGCGCCCAGAATGGCCAGGAACACCGCTTCCGAATCGGTCGTGCCGATGCGCGAGCCGTAGACATCGTCGGGGATCAGCGCCTCGACCTTGCGGCGCAGGCGCGACCAGTTGCCGATCACGCCGTTGTGCATGAACAGCCAGCGGCCGCAGGCGAAGGGATGGCAGTTCGGCCGCGTGATCGGCGTTCCGGTCGAGGCGCGTACATGGGCGAAATAGAGATGCGAGTGGAGGTGGCGGCACAGATAGCGCAGATTTTCGTCCGACCAGGCCGGCCGCACCTCGCGATAAAGCCCCGGCTCGGCGTGCTCGCCGTACCAGCCCATGCCGAAGCCGTCGCCGTTGGTAGCCGCGGTCGATTCCAGCGCCCTCTGGCTCTGAACCACCAGCGAGTGGGCAGGGGCGGTCACGTACTGTTCGAGCGGGATCGTCTCGCCGCGATAGGCAATCCAGCGGCACATGGGGCTTCTCCGACGCCGGGCGCACAACATTCCCGGCCGATGCGGCAAAGCGATGGCGGCCGGTGTCGTACCCCTGGATATGGACCTCCCCGACACGCCATGCCATAGCCTGCCGGCCGAATGGGGGGCAAGCCGGGCCAGGGGTGCTTTCAATGTCGGCCACGACGGATAGCGGGCGCCGCGGCCTCGCGCTGATCGAGCGGTTGCTCGCCGCGCTCACCGACCCGGCGCGGCGCGAGCGCACGGTGGTCGCCGTGCTCCTCGGCTATGTGGCGGTCTGGACGCTTTACGGCACGCTGGCCAAGGCCGGTCAGGACATCCACGCCGACATGTCCGAGCAGTTCGCCCTCGGGCACCAGCTGGCGCTGGGCTACCCCAAACACCCGCCGCTGGCGATGTGGGTCGTGCGGGCCTGGTTCGCCGTCTTCCCGGCGGCGGACTGGGCCTATTACCTGCTGGCGATGGCGAATGCAGGCCTGGCGCTGTGGATCGTCTGGCGGCTCTCGGCCCGCTTCCTCGACGGCGACAAACGTGTGGTGGGGCTGGCCCTCCTCACGCTGGTGCCCTTCTTCAACTTCCATGCGCTCAAGTTCAACGTCAACACCGTGCTGCTGCCGCTGTGGGCGGCGACGACGCTGTGGTTCCTGCGGTCGTTCGAGACCCGGCGCGTGTTCGACGCGGCGCTCGCCGGGCTTGGCGCCGCGGCGGCGATGTACGGCAAGTATTGGTCGGTGTTCCTGCTGCTCGGGCTCGGCCTCGCGGCGCTCGCCGACTCCCGGCGCGCGGCTTATTTCCGCTCGCCCGCGCCGTGGGTGACGATCGTGGTCGGCGCGCTGGCGCTCGCCCCGCACGCGGCCTGGTTGATCGGCAACGATTTTGCGCCGTTCTCCTATGCGGTCGTGACACACGGCGCGGCATCGTTTGCATCCACCACTGTTGCCGTGCTGGGCTATGTCGCCGGCAGCATCGCTTATGTCGCAGTCCCGCTCGCGATCGTGTTCCTGGTGGCACGGCCGAACCGCGACGCGCTCAAGGACATGGCGTGGCCGAGGGCCCCCGAGCGCCGACTCGCCGCGCTGGCATTCTGGGCGGTGCTGCTGGCGCCGGCCGCGATCGCGCCCGTTCTCGGCGTGCGCCTGGTGTCGCTCTGGTCGATGTCGGCCTGGACGCTACTGCCGGTCATGCTGCTTTCCTCGCCGCGCGTGTCGATCTCCCGCCGCGACGCCGCCGGCATCGTCACGCTCGCGGCCATTTTTCCCGTCGTCATGGTCGCGCTCGGCCCGGCGATCGCATTCGCGCTGCATCGCGCGGGTCCGCAGCCCGGCTCCACCCATTCGTCGGTGCTGGCGGCGCCGGTCGAGCGGCTGTGGCGCGAGACCACGGCTGAGCCGTTGCGCCTATTCAGCGGCTTCGACGAATTCACCGATGGTGTCGCGTTCTACCTGCCCACCCATCCGCTGGCCGTCCACGTGCTCGACGCCACCGCCTCGCAAGCGGTGGAGGCGCGCATCGGTCGCGACGGCATTGCGCTCCTCTGCCCGGCGCGGTCCGCGGATCGCCCCAGGACCGGTGCGTGCGTCAATGCGGCGATCGCGCGGGCGCGCTGCTCGGCGCCCGGCGCGCAGGTAGAGGTCGAGGTGTCGCGCCGCTATCTCGGCATCGGGGGCACACCCGCGCGCTATCTCATCGTCACCATTCCGCCGATGCAGGTGGATAAGCTGCCCTATCTGGGGGATTTGGTTGCGGGCTACGCCGCCCGGCGCTTCAAGGCGGCGGACTGACGGCCGCTGTGAGCAGAGTGACCACGTTTTGGACGAGTGGCCGCCCATGCGCCACGGAGCGCTCGAATTCGGCGTAGGAACGATCGAACCGCTCTAGCTCGTCGCGCTTTTGCCGCTCGTCGAGAAAGGAGTAGAGCAACGCATTGCGGGCGATCGTCTTCAACTTCCGATAGCTCAGTCCGTAGTCGCGCGCGGCGCGGAGATATTCATTGGTGAGGTTGATGCGGGACACGCCGGCATCGTCGGTCGAAAGCACCACCGGCACACCCGCCGCGAGATAGGTCGGCAGCGGGTGATCCTTGCCGCGTACCCCGAGGATGATGTCGTTGCTCGAGAGATTGATCTCCACCACGACCGGCCGCGCGCGCATCTCGGCGAGCAGGCCCTCCATGTCGTGCTCGAACGCGAGGTCGACGCCGTGACCGATGCGGCGCGCGTGGCCGATCTCGACGGCCTGGCGGATATGAAAGGTGAGGTCGGGCGGGGGAACGTCGCCGAGCCAGAGCTCGCCCGCGTGCAGCGCGACCGGCACGTCGCTGGCAAGAAAGGCGATGATCTGCATTTGCCGCGTGTAGTCGCGGCGTGCCACCAGGTTGTCCTCGGACTGCACGAGATTGAGCGCCACCACCTGCGACTCCGCGCGGATGAGTGCGGCCGCGATCGCGGTCTGAAGGAAGACCTCATCGAGGGAGCTGTTGCGCGGGATCTGTGCGATGTAGCGGAAAGTGACCCGGCAGCCCGGTTGCGTACGTTGCGCGTCGCAGCCCAATGAATTGCCGATCTTGCCGATCGCCGCCGCCAGTTCGCTTCGCTTTGCCGCCACGCAACTGTCGAGGCCGTTCGCCCGCAAAGCCGCGAGCCTGCCGGCATCGTCTTTCTGCTCGGCCATCGCCGTGATGAACCTGTCCCGGTGGTCGGGGCAGTAAAACGACGTCATGAACTCGACGTATTGCACGTTCTCGCCGTCATACTCCTTGAGCTGATCGATCGTCATGTCGGCGAAGTTCGTGCCGGTCACCGCTCCGAACTTGCCGAACGCCGCGAAGAATTTGTCGTGGTCGCTCGGCACCGCGACCGTCGGCACGAACGCGCGCGTCGAGAACGCGTTGACCAGGCGGTCGTACAGGTTCTGGTCGTGCAGGGCGTCGGCGACGGGTACATCCCCCGGCGCGTCGCATTGCGGTTTCGACAACAGGGTGTGAGCGAGGTCCGCGCATAGCTTCTGCTCCGCCGCCCAGGCGATGAAGCGTTCGGCATAGACGGCGCCGGCCAGATGGGTATGCAGGTCGCCGCCCTTGGGCATGCGCCGCAGGAACGCGCGCAGCTCGGTGCGGTTGCCGTGGGTCGCCTCGAAGGCGGCCGCGGTGGCGATGGTGTCGAAATCGCGGGCGAGGAAGGCCAGGCGAGTGCCGACCACGACGGCCAGGAGGAGAAGGACGGCAATCAGGACTCGACGTCGCAAGGCCACCCCCCGCATGGGCGCAAGGCTAGAACACGCGCGGCCCGGATGAAATGCCGCCGGCGCGGGAAAACGGCGCTGCTCCGGCGGCTCGGCCTTGTTCGGGCCGAGCGCGTCGATGCCGTTCCAGGCCTCAGTAGCGGTAGTGATCCGGCTTGTACGGCCCCTCCGCCGGCACGCCGATATAGGTCGCCTGCCGGTTCGACATTTTCGTGAGCTTGGCGCCGATCTTTGCGAGGTGGAGCCGCGCAACCTTCTCGTCGAGCCGCTTGGGCAGCGTGTAGACCTTCTTCTCGTATTGTCCCGGATTGGTCCACAGCTCGATTTGCGCCAGGGTCTGGTTGGTGAACGAGGAGGACATCACGAAGCTCGGATGGCCCATCGCATTGCCGAGGTTCACCAGCCGCCCCTCGGAGAGCAGGATGATGCGTTTGCCGTCGGGAAACTCGATCTCGTCGACCTGCGGCTTGACGTTGTGCCACTTGAGGTTCCGCAGCGCCGCCACTTGGATCTCGCTGTCGAAATGGCCGATATTGGCGACGATCGCCCGGTCCTTCATCTTGCGCATGTGCTCGATGGTGATGACGTCGAGGTTGCCAGTGGCCGTGACGAAGATGTCCGCGCGCGGCGCGGCGTCTTCCATGGTGGTGACCTCGTAGCCCTCCATCGCCGCCTGCAGCGCGCAGATCGGATCGATCTCGGAGACGAGCACGCGGCAGCCGGCCTGGCGCAGCGAAGCGGCCGAGCCCTTGCCGACGTCGCCGAAGCCGGCGACCATGGCGACCTTGCCCGCCATCATCACGTCGGTGCCGCGACGAATGCCGTCGACCAGCGATTCGCGGCAGCCGTAGAGATTGTCGAATTTCGATTTGGTCACGCTGTCGTTGACGTTGATCGCGGGCCACAGCAGCGTGCCCTTCTTCTGCATCTCGTAGAGCCGGTGCACGCCGGTCGTGGTTTCCTCGGTCACGCCGCGGATGGCGTCGGCGTTCTTCTTGTACCAGCCGGGCTTGTCCTTCAGTCGCTGCTTGATGGCCGCGAACAGGATCTCTTCTTCCTCGTTCGTGGGCTTGCTGATCAGACCGGTTTCGCCCTGTTCGGCGCGCAAGCCGAGATGGATCAGCAGCGTGGCGTCGCCGCCGTCGTCGAGGATCATGTTCGGCGTGCCGCCGTCGCCCCATTCGAAGATGCGGTGCTGGTAGTCCCAATAGTCCTCGAGCGTCTCGCCCTTGATCGCGAAGACCGGGGTGCCGCCTGCCGCCACCGCCGCGGCAGCGTGATCCTGGGTCGAATAGATGTTGCACGAGGCCCAGCGCACGTCGGCGCCGAGCGCCTTGAGGGTCTCGATCAGGACGGCGGTCTGGATGGTCATGTGCAACGAGCCGCAGATGCGCGCCCCGCGCAACGGCTGCTCCGGGCCATATTCCTCGCGCGTCGCCATCAGACCGGGCATCTCGGTCTCGGCGATGGCGATCTCCTTGCGCCCCCAGTCCGCCAAGCCGATGTCCTTGACCACGTAGTCGGCGGATCCGGTGGCGGCAGCGTTCTTGGCGGCTTTCGGTGCAGCGGTCATTGGCGGTCCTTGCAGCGTTGGGGAATGCGGCGCGTCGGTTCGGCCGTGCCTATAGCAGGGCCGTCTCGGCCCCGCAATAAAGATATAAAGATTTCTTTATGTGCCGGCGAAGACCTGCTCGCATTTCGTGCCGAACCTGCCGGAACCGGCGCGCGTTGATCCGGCGAAGCGAGAGGGGAAGCCGGCCGGTCGGGAGTGTCCGATGCACGCCAACACGCAGCTCGATCTCGACGTCCTACCGACGATCACCTCGCTGCGAGAGCTTGCCAAGGCCGAGAACGAGTGCACGCGCTGCCCGCTCTACAGGAACGCCACCCAGGCGGTGCCGGGCGAAGGACGCAAGGGAGCGCATCTTATGCTGCTCGGCGAGCAGCCCGGCGACAAGGAGGACCTCGCCGGCAAGCCGTTCGTCGGCCCCGCCGGCCATGTCCTCGATCGCGCGCTGGAGGAGGCCGGAATTCCCCGTGCGGAGATTTTCGTCACCAATGCGGTGAAGCACTTCAAGCATGAGATGCGCGGCAAGCGGCGCCTGCACAAGCGCCCGAACGCCCACGAGATCGAGCGCTGCAAGGTCTGGCTCGATCTCGAACGGGCCATCGTCAAGCCCGTGGCCGTCGTTGCGCTCGGCGCCAGCGCCGCGCGCAGCCTGCTCGGCCGGCCGATCACCATCAGCAATGTGCGCGGACGGATGCTGCAGCTTCCCGACGGGACCGCGGCCTTCGTCACCATCCATCCTTCGTTCCTGCTGCGCATCCAGGACGACTTGGACAAGAAGCGTGAATACGATCATTTCGTCGCCGACCTGCGGCGGGCCGCGCGCGTATTGGCGAAGGCGGTGGCGTGATGTCGCAACAGGAGGTTCGCGCAGGCGGCGAGGTGCGGCGCGAGGCCGCGGACGAGCGCCGGGTCTAGCTAGGCGCAGGGATCGGCGGACCGGCGCTATTCCTCCTCGGTGAAGCGCCCGCTCACCAGCGCCACGAGCGCCTCGACGACCTCGGTCGCCTGCGGCCCGGTCGCCTCGACGGTGATGGTGGTGCCGGGCCCGGCCGCCAGCATCATCAGGCCCATGATCGAGGTGCCGCCGACGGTCTCGTTGCCGCGCTTCACCTTCACGTCGGCGTCGAACTTCTCCACGGTCTGCACGAACTTGGCCGACGCGCGCGCGTGCAGGCCCTTCTTGTTACAGATCTCGAGCACGCGGATGATCGGCGCCACGTCAGGGGTAGGATTGCCGAAGGAGGTGTCTTGCACGCCCGCCCGTCCGCTCATTTGCCCGAGAGAACGCGACTGGCGATGGTGATGTATTTGCGGCCGGAATCCTGGGCCGCCGCCACTGCTTCGGGGAGCGGGCATTCGTCGCGCACCTTGGCGAGCTTGACCAGCATCGGGAGGTTGATGCCCGCGAGCACCTCGACCTTGGGCCGCCCCATCACCGAGATCGCGAGGTTGGATGGGGTGCCGCCGAACATGTCGGTGAGGATGGCCACCCCCTCGCCGGTGTCGACGCGCTTGACCGCCTCGATGATGTCCTTGCGGCGTTGCTCCACGTCGTCGTCGGGCCCGATCGTCACCGCTTCGATCTGCTTCTGGGGGCCGACCACGTGCTCCAGGGCCGAACGGAACTCGGCTGCGAGGCGCCCGTGCGTCACCAGTACGAGACCAATCATGAGGTTCCCCGCCGGCGCGTCCCCGTTGCACCGCACGAAAGGGGGCCCATCATGACCATCCGAAGCCCGCACGCAAGGGCCTTTCCGGCGATTGGGGGAGGATGTTGCATTGCGGTAAAGGGCGCCTTTCCGGCGCCGTATCGGCCGGGATGCAGCGGACCCAGTCGTACCGGCCGCCGCTTAATTTTGTGCCGGCGGGCTTGGCCGCAAGGATCATGACCGAGGTTTAATATCCGCCGCGGGCAGGCGCAGCGCGGCGAGCACGAGGGGAAGGGGGGCGACGCCGGGCGCGACCGCAAGTCGCGGGAGCGGGACCCCCGCGACGACAATCTCCTCGGCCATCGGCGCGCGCTCCGCATCGCCCGCGGCCAGATCGACGACGAGGCCCACGACCGCCATGGGCT